>CAMOFU010000208.1 GCA_946613705.1 uncultured Clostridia bacterium | reverse complement strand
TCTGACGAAAAATCTGACTGCGCATCTTGCGCACAATGGTTGTGCGGTATTGCCTTAAAGACTTCTTAATATCTTTTGCTGTAGGATATGATCAGAGAAGAAAAAACAAGTCCCGCAAAGGAGGACACCGTTATGAAAAATATTATCCTGTCGGCAAAGAAGGTATGCAAAAGCTTCGCTCACGGCGGCGGTCAGGTCCATGTCATCTCACAGGTCGATCTCGATCTCTATGAGGGCGACTTTACCGTTATCATGGGCGCATCGGGCTCCGGCAAGTCCACGCTGATGTATGCGCTCAGCGGCATGGACAGAGCCACCTCGGGGTCTGTGATATACAATGGCGAGGATATCGCCCTGCTCAAGGAGAAAAAACTTGCCGCCCTGCGCTGCAGCGACTTCGGCTTCATCTTCCAGCAGATGCATCTGGTAAGCAACCTGTCGCTGTTTGAAAATGTTGCGGTAACGGGTTATCTCAATAAGGCTGCTGCCGCCGCAGAGGTCAGGGCCCGCACCGATGAGCTGCTCGAAAGAATGAACATCTCCCATATCAAGACACATCTGCCCTCACAGGTCTCGGGCGGCGAGCAGCAGCGCTGCGCTATCGCAAGAGCTGTCATCAACTCTCCCCGCCTGCTGTTCGCAGATGAGCCGACGGGCGCTCTCAACCGCAGGAACACCACCGAGGTGCTCGACCTGCTCACCTCACTCAACCGCGAGGGGCAGAGCATCCTTATGGTCACACACGATGTTCGGGCAGCCCTGCGTGCAAACCGTATCCTCTACATAGAGGACGGCGGCATCATCGGCGAGCTGACCCTCCCCGAATATGACCCCGCCGAGGAAAAGAGCCGCGATACTCAGGTAAATGCATGGCTCTCCTCGATGCACTGGTAAGGGGGGCAGGTCTATGGATATCACTACTCTGCTCCGTGCCAATATCCGCAGCAAGAAGGGCTCCTTTATCAGTGTGCTCATTCTTACCTTTCTGATCGTTGCGGCCGCGGCTGCCTCGTTCGGTACAAGAAGCAATTATTTAAACGCCTTCGATCGGGCAAAGGAGACAGCCGATGCTCCCGATGCAAGCTGCATCATCTCGGAAAAGCTGCTGACCGATGAGCTGCTCGAAAGCGTAAAGAACAGCTCCCTTGTGGAGCGCGTGACGGTCACCGATGCTATCGACCGTATGGGTGACAGCTACATCAACGGCAACCGTGATTCAAACTCATGGTTCTTTCAGGAGCTGTATGACGGAATAAAGCTGTTCACTCCCGAATTTGACGGCCTTGAAGAGGATATCCCTCCGCTTGCAAAGGGCGAGACTTATCTTCCCTCGGGACTGCGTGCAAAGCTCGAATGCGAGATAGGCGACACCGCAGAGATCACCTTTTCCGACGGAGTGCATAAATTCAGGATCAAGGGCTTCGTGCAGGAGCCCGTCGTCGGAGCTATGATGATCGGCTGGAAAAAAGCCTTCATCTCCGCCGAGGATATGGCAGAGCTCAGAGAAGCCGTCGCACCCTTTGAGACCGACAACCAGACCAGCTATTTCAAGCTCGTCGGGATCTACAAGGCAGACAAGAGCCTTTCAGACCCTAAGTTCATGCGCGAGCTGAATCTTGAAACAGGCATCGGCAGCAAATCGGCAGGCACTATCACGGGTGCCCAGTCCGCCAACTATACGGGGCTGTTTCTGAATATCGTTCTCTATGTGGTCATAGGCTTCGTTATCGTGCTGTTCGTGATCGTGCTCGTCGTTATCAGCCACGGCATCAAGACCGAAACGGAAATGGACTTTGTGAACCTCGGCATACTCAAGGCGCAGGGCTTCACGGGAGGCAGGCTGACAAGGGTGATAATGCTGCGCTACATTCTGGCGGAGCTTGGCGGCACGGTGCTCGGTGTTATCGCCGCGATACCGCTTGAAAGGGCACTCGGTGATGTGTTCAAGGGGATAACGGGCATCATTCCCGAGAAAAGCGTGCTCTCGCTGTATACGGCGCTCATGGCAGCGGGAATGCTGGTGCTGTCTGTGCTGGTGGTGCTGATCTCATCAAGACGGATCGCACGCATCTCGCCCGTAAGGGCTATCTCGGGCGGCAGAGAGGAGGTCTATTTCTCCAACCGCCTGAACGCGCCCATTACGGGGCGCGGGCTGGATATCTCGGTAGCCTACCGCGCATTCAGCTCCTCGCTGAAAAGATATGCGGGCATACTCTTTATCATCGTGATGCTCACCTATTTCGCCGTCACCGTCAACATCATGTCAGACATGACCGAGAGCCGAACAGCCCTTGAAGCAATGGGCGGCGGCATCGAGGATATCGGCATCAACTACACCAATGAAAAGGCGGCGGAGCACTTCGATGAGTTCGAGAGGATAGTCGAGAGCCACAGTGCCATCAGGAAAAAGCAGTATGCTGTAAACTATTATTACTCCCTTAACGGCGATCAGGTCAACACAAGGATAGTTATGTTCCCCGAGCAGATAGACACAATGCTCAAGGGCAAGCAGCCGCTGCTCGATAACGAGATAGTGATAACCGAGGCGGTTTCCGATGCGCTCGGTATCGGGATAGGCGACAAGGTAACGATCGAAAGCAGGAGCGGCAAGGCCGAATACATCGTATCGGGACTGTTCCAGACTATGAACGACACAGGCTACGCGATATCTATGGGCCTCGATGCGGCAAAGCGTGTGGGCGCAAAATATGTCGGCTACCTCGGGATGATGCTCGAGGAGCCCGAAAAGCGCGATGAGATCGCCGCCGAGCTGAGAGAAAAGTTCGGTGACATCATCGAGGTCTACTCCTTCGATTTTGAAGAGGAAATGGGCAATGATGTCACGATCATTGCAGCACGGGCGATGCGCATAATGATATTCGCCTTCGCGGGAGTGTTCGCACTTGTCGCAGTAGTCATGGTCTGCTCCGGCGCCTTCAATCAGGAACGCACAGATATCGGTATCTACAAGGCTCTGGGCTTTACCTCCGCACGGCTGCGAATGCAGTTCATGCTGCGCTTCTCCATCATCGCGCTGATAGGTTCTGTGCTCGGAGCGGTCGCAGGCAGGTTCCTTTCCGAGCCGCTGCTGAATACGATCTTCGGTCTGTTCGGCATCGTCCGCGTCCACCCCGACAGCACCCCGTTCACCTATATCGGTGCGGCGGCATTCATCTGCATCTGCACTGCGGTGTTTGCTTATATCGCCTCCCGCAGAGTAAAGCGCGTCTCGGTCAGAGAGCTGATCTCAGAGTAGTCCCGCCACTGTCCGCATATGAATAAACGCCCCGTTCGGTTCAGTCAATTCCCGAACGGGGCGCTTTGTATTCTTATTCTGTCAAGACCTGCGCCGAGCCTCAGTCGGCCTGCGTGATCTCCAGTCTTCTTGACTTGGGCTGTTCAAGCTGCTTCTTCGGCAGATCAAGCGTCAGTATACCGCTCTTGTATTCGGCAGTAACACCGTCGGCATTGATGCCCGAAAGGTCGAAGCTCCTCTTGTAAGAGCCGAAGCTGCGTTCGCGGCGGATATACTTGCCGTTCTTATCATTCTCCTCCGACTCGGTCTTGTGCTCTGCCGAGAGGGTAAGCATATCGTCCGTGATGTCGATATTTATATCCTCCTTGGCAAACCCGGGCAGCTCTGCCTCGAGTACAAGCTTGTCGCCCTCATCGCGGATATCGGTGCGTATCCTTCTGCCCTCTGCGGGAGCAAAGCCGCTGAACGGATCGCCGAATGCGCGGTCAAAGTCATCAAACATACCGAACAGGTCATAATCTCTTTTTCCGAAAGGTGTCATAGCATACATAGTTCATTCCTCCTATTGTTCACACGGTCTCTCTGCGGGATCGTTTATATATCTATTATTATCTCTCTTTATCCGATCTATACATTCATTCAGCTTTCCATCGGACTCACTCCTTTTCTTTTCCTTTTCTGATTACTATAATAGACCCGCAATATGTCCTTTGTGTTATGATATTGTGAAAATAAGGTGAAATTTAGCACTCGTGCAGATAGAGTGCTAACACTCACCGAGACAGAGTGCTAAAGCGCGGGC
>CAMOFU010000207.1 GCA_946613705.1 uncultured Clostridia bacterium | reverse complement strand
TTTGAGGCAAGGCACAGCAGAGGTGGGGTGTTTATTCTGTCAGCACTCTGGTCAGTGCTGCTGCTTCATTTGCTGCGCGTCCTGCGTAGCCCTGTGACGGGGCAAACAGGCTGTCATATCGGTAAAGGATAACTCCGTCGGCGCCGCAGGCGAAGCTGTCGCTCACCTCTCTTGCCGTGATCCCCACATCACCGTAGAACTCATCATTCAGCTCTATGCTTGCGGGCGAAATGCCTATCATCATGGACACGCTGCTGTCTCTCGGCAGGGAGAGCCACTGCTGCATCGTGCTGAGGAAAGGCTTTCTGCTGTTATTGTAGCCGAAGTATATCTGCGGTGCCATATAATCGCAGAAGCCCGTCTCGGCTATCCACTTTGCAACGTCCGCATACATATAATCATAGTTATTCTCATAATTTCCCTGCGGAGCGATGCCGAACATCAGTGCGCTGTTTTCCGCCTTCACCGCATCGTATATCGCCTTGACGGTCGCTGTGCAGTTGCTGAGCCGCCAGTCCGCAAGCGGCATATTCCCGCCGACGTCAACATAATTCTTATATGTCTTCTCATCAAAGCTATTATCGGGCACGGGATAGAAATAATCATCTATATGCACCCCGTCGATATCATAGTTATGCACAAGCTCCTGCACGCCCTTCACTATCAGCGAGCGCACAGACCATATCCCCGGGTTCAGCCAGTATTTGCCGTAAAACTCCGAATACTGCACATACTCGGGATACTTGTCGGGATCGTTGAACCACTGCTTGATAAGATATCCGTTCGGCATTTCAGCCATTTCCTTCGGGGAGCCGCAGCGGTAGGGATTTATCCATGCGTGTACCGAAAGCCCATAGCTGTGCGCCACATCGGTTATCACCCTGAACGGGTCATACCCGGGAGATCTGCCGACAGTGCCCGATGCAAAATCCGACCATGCAAACAGTCCCGACTCATACATCGCATCGCCCATTGCCCTTGCATGAACGATAAGGGTATTTATACCGAGCGACCTGCTATTTCGGCACAGCTCCTCAAAGCCGCTTCTGAACCCCTGCTCACTGCCTGCCCACATCAGCCTTTGCAGCTCAAAGACCGAGACCCACATTCCCTTCATCTCTGCATAGTTGATGACTGTCCTGCCGCCCTGTGTATCCACGGTCTCGCTCTGCTCCCTTACGGGCGGCTGTGTGGTGACCGCAGGTGCAGCAGTCGTCACAGCCTCGGTAACGGGCTGCTCCTCCTCGTAATACTCGTAATTCGCTTCCGTCTGCGGCTCGTTATACAGGTCCTCATTATAAAGCTCCTGCTCCGTCTCGATATACTCCTCCGAAGCCGCGGTAGTTTTCTTGGTGGTCTTGGCGGTGGTCTTCTTTGTCGTTTTGGCAGCAGTCGCCTTTGTAGTCTTGGACGTGGTCTTGGCAGTCTTTTTCGCAGTTGTCTTGGCTGTAGTCTTTGCAGTGGTCTTGACCGTGCCTGATGCCGATGTGACAGAAGCCGCCGCTGACCTGCTGCCCGACGTGGCAGCGCTTGTGACTGCCGCCGATGCTGCCGCACTGCTCGTTGCAGTCGTAACGGTCACAGCTGCCGCCCTTACGTTCTCTTTGTCGGCAGAATGCAGATCTGCCTTTATCTCTCCGCCCGAAGATGAGACGAACACGAACACCGATGCCGCCGCCACTGCTCCCAGTGCAGCGCCCTTTATTATCTTCTTTATGATACTGCTATCCATACCGCTCACCCGTCAAACGTTCTTGCCACGCTGATTATCTTGAAGTCGTCGTTTTCGTTTATTTTAGCCAGATAGAACTCCCAGCCCTTGTTGCTCTCGGGGATAGTCCTGTCCCCGAAGCCGTACCTGCTGTGATAGGTAAAGTCCACCGTTACGATGGCGCTCTCGCAGCAGCCCTCAAAGCCCTCTGCCATGCCGTCTGCCTGCTCTGCTCTTTCAAGCTTTATATCGCAGAAATAGCACAGGCCCGCATTGAAGCTCTCTCCGTTCACGGGGTCCTGATTCTCGTCGGGCAGTGCCGCCTGATACATACCCGTGTTGTTGCCCGCGTCCCAGTATTCAAAATACTGCTTCACGGTATCGACAGCGCTGAGCCCGTGCGGGAGCTCGGTGTTAAGGCATTCCAGCTCCTTATCCTCCAGCAGCCGTGAAACATAAAAGGCTCCGCCCGCAAGACATACGAACAAAAGCGTGACAACAGCCATTGCCCATCTGAATATCCTTCTCTTCTTCGGTGCTGCCGCAGCAGTCTCCTCACGCTCTATGCTCATCTGTCTCACCGCACTTTCAGTATAGGTCTGTCATTTACTCCACGAACGACTTCATTCCCCGCTCGCGTCTGTAATCGAGGTACTCCTCATATGTTCCCTCGCGGCAGATGCAGCCGTCGGGGGTTATCTCAATTATCTTGTTTGCCACAGTCTGCATGATCTCGTGGTCGTGGGAGGCGAAGATAACTACCCCCTTGAAATCCCGCAGGCCGTTATTCACCGCTGTGATAGATTCAAGATCGAGATGGTTCGTAGGTCTGTCAAGCAGCAGCACATTGGAGCCGAACAGCATCATGCGCGAGAACATACATCTTACCTTCTCGCCGCCCGAGAGCACGTCCACCTTCTTATAGATCTCATCGCCCGAGAAGAGCATCTTTCCGAGGAAGCCCCGCAGGAAGGTGTCCGTCACCTCTCCCGTGGAATACTGCCTTATCCAGTCCACGATCGTCATGTCGCAGCCGTTGAAGAAGGCGCTGTTGTCCTTCGGGAAATAGGAACGCGAGGTAGTCGAGCCCCACTTGATCGTGCCCTCGTAGTCCTCGTCCTGCTCGGCAAGTATCTCGAACAGCGCGGTTATCGCCTGCTCGCTCTCGCCTATGAATGCCACCTTGTCGGTGCGCGCCAGAGTAAAGGACACATTATTGAGCAGCTTCTCGCCGTCAACTATCTTTGTGATACCCTCTGCTCTGAGTATCTCCTTGCCGGGCTCTCTGTCCATCTCGAAGCCGATATACGGATACTTTCTCGAGGACGCAGGCATCTCCTCCACCGTCAGCTTATCCAGCAGCTTGCGGCGGCTCGTCGCCTGACGGGACTTGGATTTGTTTGCCGAGAAGCGGTTGATGAACTCCTGCAGCTCCTTGATCTTCTCCTCTGCCTTCTTGTTCTGCTGCTTTATCATTCTCTGCATCAGCTGCGAGCTCTCGTACCAGAACTCGTAGTTGCCGACGTACATCTTGATCTTGGTATAGTCTATGTCCACGATATGCGTGCAGACGTTGTTAAGAAAGTGCCTGTCGTGCGATACCACGAGCACCGTGCCGAAATACTCCGAGAGGAAATCCTCCAGCCAGCGGATAGCGTCGATATCAAGGTGGTTGGTCGGCTCATCGAGCAGTATCACATCGGGATTGCCGAACAGCGCCTGCGCCAGCAGCACCTTGACCTTTTCGTTGCCCGACAGCGAGGACATCTGGGAATACAGCAGCTCCTCGGGCAGACCGAGGCCCTGTATCAGCTTCGAGGCATCGCTTTCCGCCTCCCAGCCGTTGAGCTCGGCGAACTCGCTTTCCAGCTCGCCCGCGCGGTCGCCGTCCTCCTCCGAAAAATCCTCCTTGGCATACAGTGCGTCCTTCTCCTGCATTATGTCGTACAGCCGCTTGTTTCCCATTATAACGGTATCGAGCACATTGTACTCATCAAACGCGAAATGATCCTGACGCAGCACGCTCATACGCACGCCCTTGTCGATCACTACCTCGCCCTTTGTGGGCTCTATCTCGCCCGTAAGGATCCTCAGAAAGGTGGATTTGCCCGCGCCGTTGGCACCGATTATGCCGTAGCAGTTGCCCGCCGTGAATTTCAGGTCGGCATCCTTGAAAAGCACCTGCCCGCCGAAGGACAGTGTCAGTTCAGATACAGTTATCATTTCATACTCTCCTACTATATGATTTTTGTCGATACAGATTTATTATAGCACATTATCCCTGTCAATGCAATACCTTTTACAGCACTTTTTGCCGATACCACCGATTATTTTACAGCTTTCCGCCGCTGCGGCTGCCGTGAGGCATACAGTCGGGCGCAAAGGAGGGAGCACAAAAAGCATAAGAGCATAAG
>CAMOFU010000206.1 GCA_946613705.1 uncultured Clostridia bacterium | reverse complement strand
AGAACACAGCTGTATCGAGCCATTTCGGTCTTTTGGTCATATTCTTCATCACCTCATGTAATAATACAGGCGCAGACCGCACACAGTCTGCGCCTTAATGCTATGATATCATATCGGGAAGAGAAAATCAAGTACCCATGCTTACTCCATGCCCTTTAATACCTCTACCATATCTATCCGCTTGATGCGCCGCGAGAACATGAACCCGACCAGCACCGAGACGAGCATTACGAACGCTGCTGCCAGCGCGAAGGTGAGCGGGCGGATATAGCAGGGCCAGTCTACCGAATCGCCGTTTGAATCCATCATTCCCTGAAGGAGCTGCCTGCCGAACGGCACTCCGCACAGCGCTCCGAGTGCCGACAGCCACAGGTTCTGCGAGGATAGCAGCCGTCTTACTCTGCTGCTGCGGAAGCCGAGCACTTTAAGGGTGGCAAATTCCTTTTCGCGCTCGTTGAAGGAAAGGTTCCCCGAATTGTAAAGCACAATGATTATCAGCAGGCAGGAGAACCCGACCATGAAGTATACCAGAAGATCCATGACCTCCATGCTCTTGTCAAATGATGCCCTGAGGTCTGTCACCGTGTGTACTGCCGAGACGAAAGCCTTGCTCTCCGCAGCGGAGCAGTCTTTGTTTGACACCAGCATCGAGGGGCGGAACTCGCAGCCCTGAGCCTCGTAATCGCTTCTCAGCAGCGTTACCCCCGGGACATTCGGGTGGCGGGAGATGAGGCCTACCTTGCAGCTGTGCCATTCGGGGTCGGCGGTCTTCTTCCAGTATACCGTGTCGCCCTTTCCGATCCCGAGCTTGTCGGCCTGCTTCATCGTCAGCGCCGCAGTGCCCTCGGGTATCGGTTCGATGTTCAGCTCGCTGTCAGAGACGCAGAACAGCCCCTCGCCCTCTGTGACCGAGAGCGTGCAGCTGAGCATATCGTTAGAGGTCGGGTGCTCCTTGGCTGCTATCGAGATCATCTCCATGGAAACGAGCTCGCCGCCTGTTTCCGTCTTCAGCTCCTCAGCCTCGGAGAGCGTGCAGCTGTCCTTGAACAGCACCTGATAGTCGTAATTCTGTATGTCGCTGAAATACCACTGCTTGACATAGTCCACGGTATCGTAAGCGCCGAGCCCCATCATCATTATCATCATGCCCATGAACGTACCGAATACGCCCATGAATGCCCGCAGCTTGGAGCGTGCGATGTCGCGCAGGTTATACCGCGTATTGAAGCTGAGTCTTTTCCAGAACGGCAGCTTCTCGAAGATGCAGGGCTTTGCCGACCTTGCGGCGGCCGGGCGCAGTGCCTCCGAGGGGTGTATCCTGAGTATCTGACGGCAGCTGAGATACGATGCCCCCGTGCAGATGAGTACGATCGCGGCTGCAAGGAGAATGCTCTTGATGCTGTAGCCCGCTCTCCAGTTCGGGACTGTGTAGAACTTGCTGAACATATCCACCATGATCTTTCCGAATGTGAAAATGCCCAGCACGATGCCGAGTATGCACCCGACGGCAGAGAGAATGAAGCTGTAGCCGAGATAGTGCAGCATTATTTTGCGCTTCTTCATTCCGAGGGCGTTGAGCGTGCCGATCTGTGTGCGCTGATTTGCTATCATACGCTTCATGGTCGTAACGATCACCAGAAGCGCTATCGCCACGAATACGAACGAGAAAATATACGAAAAGCTGTCGTGCTGCGCAAGCTCATCGCTGAGCTGAAAATAGCCGCGTATGCTGCTGCGGTCGGCAAGAAAGGAATAGCTGCCGCCCAGCGCCTCTGATATCTTATCCTCCAGCGAAAGGGTATTGCCCGAGTTGGTGAAGACTATCTCGTTGCTGCCGCGAAGCTCCTGCGGAAGTGCGTTCTGCGAGAAGTATGCAAAGCCGATATTGTGATAATCGGTGTCGGTATCGGAAGATGCGCAGGCAAACTCATATTCGGGAGTGGCTATCAGCCCTTTGACCGTTCCGCTGATATCCTGCCCCAATGCATGAGCGGTGAAGCTGTCTCCCACCTTGATATCCCACGCTTCGGCAAAGCGGAAAAACAGCCAGACCCCGTCTGCATCGGCAGGGTCATAGTCCGCACCGCTCATTGTGTACGGCTTTGTCACCTCGGCAGAGGACTGGAAGTAGCAGTAAAGCTCTGCGGTGTTGTACTTCTCGTCAGCCTTGCCGAGCACCTCGGTGCGCAGCTGAACGTTCTTCACCTCTGCTATATCCTTTACCCTCTGAGCCTGTTCCTCGCTGAACGAAGCGCCGTATATCCAGCCGTCGGCAAAATTTGTCTCTGCTTCAAAATCCTCCCTTGCAGCTCTCCCGCCGATGACATTGGCCTGAAAGCCCGTGTAGCACCACATTGCCACCAGTGCAAGGACAAGTATAGACAGGAACTGCGCGAGGTTCCCGCGGATATCGCGGAGCATTTTCTTTCTGAGCATTTTCTCACCTACCATTCTATCTCGTCGGCAGAGAGCGGCTGCTCGTTTGTCTTGATCGACTTGATCTTTCCGTTGCGCATATGTATTATCCTGTTCGCGCACTTGGCTATATCCGCATTATGCGTTACCAGTATGACGGTGTTGCCCTCCTCTGTCGAGAGCCTTTGCAGCAGCCCGATCACCAGCTTGCCCGTTTCGGAGTCGAGCGCTCCCGTAGGTTCGTCTCCGAGGATGATCTTCGGAGCCTTGGCAAGAGCTCTTGCGATAGAGACTCTCTGCTGCTGCCCGCCCGACATCTGCGACGGGAACTTATGCTTCTGATCCGAGAGCCCCACGCGGTCGAGCATCTCGTCTGCGCTCAGGGCGTTCTTTTTGATATCCTTTACAAGCGCCACGTTCTCATATGCGGTCAGCCCCGGGAGAAGATTATAGAACTGGAAAATGAAACCGATCGTGTCCGCCCTGTAGTCGGAGAGCTGACGGTCGTTCATTGACGAGACCTCCTTGCCGTCAACGGTCACGGTGCCCTCGGTGGGAACGTCCATGCCGCCCAGCATATTCAGCACGGTCGATTTTCCCGCGCCCGACTGCCCCAGTATCACAACGAATTCTCCCTGCTCTATCGTGAAGCTTACATGGTCCACGGCTGTCTGCATCCCCTCGCCCTTGCCGTAGACCTTGACTACGTCCTTGAATTCTACTGCTGCCATATTCATACCTCCGTTAGTTAGCATTGGCTTACTACATATTATTTTACCATATCCCGTGCTGATAATCAACGGTAAGGCTGATGATATCACAGCGGTTTTGCGGTTGATTTTTGTATATTTTGCTCTCGGGACGAAAAAAGCCGCCGAGCGAAGACCGTTCGGCGGCTTGATGCCTGTTTATAAAATCAGCGTCTCATCGGCTGCTGTCCGTTCGGATAGGCACCCGTGTTCATTCAAAGATCTGCCCTGCGAGCTTCTGCTTCAGCTTGGGCGGGAAGCCCTTGTCGAATTCCTCGACCTCAGCGTCGCTCACATAGTATCCCTGCGGTGTCTGATAGACTCCCGTTATCCCGTCAAGATAACCTGCTTTCAGCTCCTTGCAGAGAAAAAAGCTCTGGTCGGAATCCTCGGGCATATCGTGGTATCTTATGCCGAAGCTGCGTGAATAGCCGAAACCGCTCTTGCCGTAGAACCCGATGTTTCCCTCAAACAGCACAGCGCCGTAGCCCAGCTCTGCCGCCTTATCAAGAGAGCGGTCGAGAAGCATCTTGCCGAAGCCCTGCCTTTTCAGCTCGGGCGTGATGCAGATAGGTCCCATCGTCAGCACGGGTATTATCCTGCCGTCGTCGGCCTCTATCACCGTTTCCATAAACATATTCTGCCCGATCAGCCTGCCGTCAAGCTCCATTACGAAGTCCAGCCCGCGCACGAATGCGGGATCGTCCCTCAGCACATGGATAACATAATGCTCACTGCACCCCGGGCGGTATACGTTCCAGAATGCTTCCCTCACCAGGTGCTCTACCGCTCTGTAGTCGTCCTTGTTCTCCAAACGGATAATGATGTCATTTTTATTCATTGCTTTAACCTCCTGAAAATTGTTGACTTCAACTGCCTGCGGCGGGAGGTCTGAGATATGAGCCGACCTCCCGATCAGCCTGCTATCTCCGATCTGCTTGTGTTCTTCAAAAAGACACGCTCCTTAA
>CAMOFU010000205.1 GCA_946613705.1 uncultured Clostridia bacterium | reverse complement strand
CGGAGACAGGACTCCCTTAAAAAAAGTGTTGGATCATATTAAACCATACTTGCTCGCACAAGGCAGTATTTTTTCTTGCTATTATTATATCATATTCCGATTAATATATCAATAGGTAAATGTGTGCAATTTATTGACCCAAAAATTGTACACTTTAGCTATTGACAGCCTGCTCACGAGTAAAGGCCGCCGTCTTCCTCGTCATCATAATCGAACATCTCTTCAAGCCGCTTCATGAACAGCTCGCCGATGCGGTCATATTCCTCCTCGTTCTCGTCGAAGGATACCATCATCTCTTCGTCACCCTCAAACACGGATTTGAGGATAACGACCTCGCCCGCGTCCTCAAGCATATCCTCGGGCTTCTCATAATAAGGAGTCAGAGCAAAATACTTCTCGCCGTCTACCTCCATGACATCGAGCATCTCAAAGACCTGCTCCTTGCCGTCCTCGTCCTCCAGTGTGTACAGATCGGGTGCGTTCTCGTTCAGCATAGCTCATTTCCTCCTCAGCACGGTTTTCAGTCTTTCTCAGACAATTAAAGCGGCGTGATCGACCGCCGCAACATATTTATTATACCACCGATCGTCCTCAAAGTCAAGAGGTCAAAACTGAAATTAATGTTAAATAAAAATAACACAAAAAAGTTGAAAAAACCTATTGACATTTGCTAAAAAGTGTGGTATAGTATTATCAAGGAAATACAAAGAGCCAAAACCGAAGATACCCTTTCGGCAGACGGAGGGATCGGCAGCAACCGGGAGAAGGGTCAGAGGCAGCGGAGTTTGATAGTTCCTTAGAATATATGTCAAGGGCGGTTGCAGGCGGTTGCGTTGGCGCTTAGCAGGAGATGCCCAATAAGACATGAAAGGAGTCGAGTCCCATGGGCGCAATAGAGATCACACAGCTTCGCCGAGAGGCTCGATTGGTCTGCTGAATGTGAGAAACAACTCAGATGTATAGGCTGATAATCTCCGACCGATAGGTTTTACAATTAAAGACTATTTCGAGCTTCGAGGCTGCGGGACTTGGATGACAATTCAATTTTATGATAAGGATGTGGTCCGTATGAGGATCTTTATCACGAGACTGAATATCATTTAGAATGGAGTGTTTCCAATGCAGGATCGAGGCTTTTTCTGATATCAAAATCTTTAGAGAGAGTGAGTCCGATGAGAACTTAAACTGACTGCTAAAACTGAATATATACCCATTACTACAAGGAGTGATGCGTTATGAAAATGTGCATCATGAAGGATCTGAATTTTTGATAGTTAGGGGTGAGTCCAAAGGTTTATTCAGCTTGATACGGGATTTTTTATAACTGATCTTTTCAGAAGGAGTGGTGCAATATGATCCGTAATATTTGCACAAGACGCTTGATTATCTGACAGACAGGGGTGAGTCCAAAGGTTTATTCAGCTTGAAACGGACAACGGCGCCGCGGGCGCTAATCTAACGAAAGGTAACTGAACCAATGGTTTGATATAACTTTTCTTTAGCTTAAATTTTTGAGGGCGCGGCCCGAGGGGGTCGGTTCTCGTGAAAGGTGTGAGTCCACCCGAAAGCTAAGGCTATGCTGCGACAGAGATAAGTTCCGGCAGCGCAAAAGAATGTTAATTCTAACTTGGAGTGAAAACCAATGTACTAAGCAGTTAGTAAAATGAACAATTGAATATAATATTAATATAGGGAGCAGTCGCGTGGCTGCTCCTTTTATTTTTGTTTTCTCCGATGTGTTATGTATTGCTGTAACCGATATTTGCCGTACTGTCCGCGGGCTCTGCTGACAGTACGGCAAATATCAAATATCGGGCAAAAGCTGCGGATCCGCCTGCGGAGGCGACCCCGCAGGTTATCAGTTATGAGCGATAGCGAGCACCTCGCCGTACATTTCCTCGCTGCCCTCTGCCATCGAGATCTCAACGGTGTACTCCTTATCCGCGGCCTGCATACCGAGCATAGCGGTCTGCGGATTGCCCCAGCCCTGCGGGGTGACCGTCTTTATGTCTCTCTCGTCGTAGACCTCACCGTCGCAGGTGATCTTGACGTGCAGCGTGCCGAACCTTCCCGAGCTGACCTCCTTGTAAACAAGGTGTGCGAACTTGCCCGTGAACTTGAATACGAGCGGCTCATTGCTGCCCTCGGGGTCGTAGCTCCAGCCGTTTACAAAGTGCGCTATCGTCGAGCCCTCCTTCCAGCTGCCGAGGCTCACAGGCTCGATATCCTCGTTTTCGAGCAGCTGCATACCCTGCTGCACCATTATGCTCATCGGTTCTGTCGGAGCCGTATGCGGGACGGGGTCGGCGGCATCTGCCTGCGAGTAGAAATAGTCTATCATCTCGGCTACGAGCTTGTGCCCATCAACGTTCGGGTGGGACTGATCGTCGGAGAAATCCTCCCACTTCATTCTGCCGTTCTCAAACATGAACCGCAGCGCATCGCAGTACGAGATCATCGGCAGCCCGTAGTATTCGCCGATCTGCTTCATATAATCCTGAGCTGAGTAATCCTCCGCCGTGACCGAAAACAGCAGCACAACAGCAACGTCCTTGTCGAGCAGGTCACGGACGATCGACTCATATGCCGCCTGATGCTCGTCATCGGTGCCGTCGTTCACAGCGAACTCGATGAAGCAGATATCGGGCTCATGCGAGAGCACATCACGCTGCAGCCGCAGATTCCCGAGCTTTGATGGCGTTCCCGAGATGCCTGCGTTGACATATTCGATGCTGCTGCCGCCCTCCTTGCCGAACCGTTCCGCGAATCCGTCGCAGGACAGCTTTGCATAGCACTTTTCGGGGCCTGCCGAGATGCCCTCGGTGATCGACCCGCCGATATAAGCGACCGTGACCTTGTCGCCGTTCCTTGCCTTGGCGATCTTCTCCTTCAGCTTTGTGGTATCACCCAGCGAAGTCAGCGACCTTTTGAGCATCGCCTCGTGCCACTCCTCGTCTGTCTCGGGCTGCTTTTCGGGCTCGGAAGCTGCTTCGCTCTCCGCTGTGCTGCCGCTCTCCCCGATGTCTCCGCTTACGCTCTCCGCCGCAGACTGCACGCTCCCCTCCGAAGCCGAAGAGCTCTCGCCGCTGCCGCACCCCGCGAGCACACTTCCCGCCAGCATCAGCGCCGCAGCACACGCTATCACCTTCTTCATCTTCATAATATCCAATATCCTCCTTTACAAAATCAGCCCTCCCGAACTCGGAAGGGCTGATGCGATGTTTGATTTATAATTTGCTGTTTGATATTTGCTATCAGTTGATAACTGCCTTCTCTGTATCCTTGTCGAACAGGTGGATCCTGTTGGGATCGAGAGCGATCTTGATCTCATCCTGAGGACGAGCGGTAGATCTCGGGCTAACTCTTGCGGTGAGCGGAATGCCCTCGCAGGTCAGATACAGATAAGTCTCGGCACCCATCATTTCGGTTACTTCAACGGTAGCGTTTACGATACCTGTTGTAGCGGAGGAGATGAACATTTCCTCATCATGGATACACTCGGGACGGATACCCAGTACTACCTCCTGGTCAACCAGCGGCTCAAGGACCTCTTCATCGACCTTAGCCTCGGGTACCTCTACCTCATACTTAACGCCTCTCGAGGTCTTGGTATCCTCGGAACCGAACTCAACGACATACTTGCCGTTCTTCTTGAGGAGCTTAGCATCGATAAAGTTCATCTGAGGTGAACCGATGAATCCTGCAACGAACTGGTTAACAGGGTTATTGTAAAGGTTTGTAGGTGTGTCTATCTGCTGGATATAACCGTCCTTCATAACAACGATACGGTCACCCATCGTCATAGCCTCTGTCTGGTCATGAGTTACATAGATGAATGTAGTACCCAGCTTCTTATGGAGCTTGGAGATCTCGGTCCTCATCTGAGCTCTCAGCTTAGCGTCGAGGTTTGAAAGAGGCTCGTCAAGCAGGAACACCTGCGGCTCACGAACGATAGCACGTCCAAGCGCAACACGCTGTCTCTGACCACCCGAAAGAGCCTTCGGCTTTCTGTCGAGCAGATGAGCTATATCGAGGATCCTTGCAGCCTCCTCGACCTTTCTTGCGATCTCGTCCTTGGGGACCTTACGAAGCTTCAGGCCGAATGCCATGTTCTCGAACACGGTCATATGAGGATACAGAGCGTAGTTCTGGAAAACCATTGCGATATCTCTGTCCTTAGGAG
>CAMOFU010000204.1 GCA_946613705.1 uncultured Clostridia bacterium | reverse complement strand
AGCAGCTGTTTTCTATGTTTTTCAAATGGTATTCCTCCATTATTCAGTATACATTTATTATAACATAAAGGACAGGAAAATGCAATAGTTTTGTGAACATAGTTAAGGCAGGCGGTGCAGGCCCGGGCTGTTGTTTTGGGGATCACGGTATTTGAATTGGTTGTTAACAAGTCATTCATTGAAAATTGATAATATAGCCTATAGTTTGTGGTAGAATTATATATCGGATATTTGAGAAATGCCGATCGTTAGGAGTTTTTATTATGATGGATCTGAGACTTATCGTTATCAACGATATCACGGGCTTTGAGTTCAGCACCAAAGTATCCTTTGATGATCTGCCCGATAACGTTATTCTTATCAATGCCGTCTATGATGACGATTTTCCTCTGCCCGAGGGAAAGGCTGCTCTGCTTGTGACAGATAATGCCGCCCATGCCGAGAGGTTTGCGGGGCAGGAAAGGTATTATACCGTATTTGTCGGCAGCGCGGAGAGCTGTGAAGGCTTTGCGGACAGGCTGAGAGATATCTGGAATGCCTCGGACGGTGCGGAGCTGCTTCACAGAAGGCTCGTGAGAACGGTCAAGGATATCAAGTCGGGCTACGATGCCCATTTTTATAAAAATGCCCTGCTGACTACCGTGAACAGTGTTCCCGATATGCTCTGGTTCAGAAGGCTCGACGGGGTGCATACGCTGGTAAATGACAGGCTTTGCGAGGTCGTGCGCAAGGAGCGGTCGGATATCATCGGCAAGGATCATTTGTATATATGGGATGTCTCGGACGCAGAAGAGAGCGAAAACTCATCTGCCGACGAATCCGAGGAGATAGCCGTGAGCACGGGCAAAACGTATATCTGCGATGAGCCTGTCAGGACAAGCGAGGGGCTGAAACAGTTCACTACATACAAGACCCCGATCTATGATATGTTCGGCAATATCTTCGGCACCGTAGGCATAGGCCACGATGTGACCAATTTCAGCAATATGGGCATAGAGCTTGCACTTCTCGTCGAGAATCTGCCGTTCCCGCTGGTGATATTCAACGCCGACTGGAAGGTAGTGAGAATGAACGGTATGTTCAGTGAATATACGGGGGCGGTCTCGGAGGCACAGCGAAACGGCTTTGACTATATGGCATGGAAGCATGAGACCCTTGTGCCTGTGACCGACAGGGAAGAGGACAAGGAAAGGAACTTTGCCAGACGCGAATATAAAATGGAGCTCAGGGGCGAGAGCAGGAGCATGATCGTTACCGAGCTGGAGATAAGGGACTTCTTTGACAACATCTCGGGATATATCGTTACTATGGTGGATATCACCTATGAGCGGGCTTACGAGCAGTCTATCCTTGAAGCCGCAAATACGGATATGCTGACAGGACTTTTCAACAGGCGCTATTTCTACAGCTTCCTCGGCGAGATGAAGGGAAGACCGATCACGCTGATATATATGGATCTTGACAGATTCAAGGCGATAAACGACAGCTTCGGGCACGCGAGCGGTGATGAGGTGCTTATCAGAACAGCCGATATAATGCGGAGCTATTTCCCCGATTCGGTCTGCACAAGGCTCGGCGGTGATGAGTTTGCCGTTATAGACGATAAGCTGCCCGAGGAAGAGATAAGGGACAGATGTGCAAAGCTTGAAAAGACAGTCAGGGAGGAGTTCCTCCACTACGGTACGGGTACTACGATAAGCATAGGCATCAGCTTTACAAACGGCGAGTCTGATGATATCGACGAGCTGTTCCAGAGCAGCGATGAGAAGATGTACGCGATCAAGAAGCAGCATCACGATAAAAGTTCGGAGAACTAAGAAAAGAAAGCGAGTTGAAACCGATGACTGATATGCTGACCTTCCAGAATGCGTTTGAAGGCTTTCTGCGGATAATGACAGAGCTGGACAAACCTATCTCAAAGGCCGCATCAGAAGCCGCTGAGGAGCTTTGCGGGCTGCTGCGGATCGCTAAACTCGGGCTTGTGTTCTATGAGAATGCCAAAAATGAGCAGCTCGACAAAAAGCTGGAATTCAATTTCTTTGATAGTGAAGAAGCGGATATTTCGGGAGAGATCACTCACAGACAGCTCACCCAAAGCTCGACTGTAGCGATCTACACCGCATACCCGTACCGCGGGAGCGAGCCGTGGACTGACACGGAGAAGCAGAAGATCGGGCTCGTTCTGGATATGCTCTATATTTTCACCTCCCGCGGAAGGCTGATCGAAATTATCAACAGGCTGACCTTTTATGATGATGACGGATACCGCAATCTGCGCTTCTTTATAGTCACTATTGAGCGGCTTATCCAGGAGAAGAGGCTGGGCGGCATGGCAGGGGTGTATTATAATCTGAGGCATTTTTCCCGTGTCAATCAGCAGATCGGCAGGAAGTCGGGGACTGTTGTGATGCACAGATTCTATGATATGCTGAGCAGGATGATCGGTGATGAGGGAGTTATAAGCAGAGTCGGCGGGGATAATTTCGTGCTGATCACAAAGGCCGATAAGCTCGATTATATACTCGACAGGCTCAACAGCTCATATGTGATCTATAATGACGAGACACACGGCCGCACGGAGGTATCGGCAACCGCGGGTGTGTATGTGCTGCCTAAGGATTGCAGCGGGCTTTTCTCCTCGGACGTTATAGACAGGCTCATTACCGCTTCACAGATCGCAAGGTCGGGTAACGGCGGCAATGTGGTGTTCTACAGCGAGGCGATCAATACCGATAAAGAGAAAATCATGCGTGTGCAGGGTATGTTCAACGATGCACTGAAAAACGAGGAGTTTCTGGTGTATTACCAGCCGAAGGTCGCTCTCGGCAGCGGAAGGCTGGCGGGTGCCGAGGCGCTCTGCCGCTGGCTGCATGACGGTGTGCTGATACAGCCGGGGCAGTTTATCCCTGTGCTGGAAAGGTCTTCGGATATATGCAGGCTGGACTTCTATATGCTCGAACACGTCTGCCGCGATCTGAGGCGGTGGCTCGATGAGGGCAGGGAGCCCGTGAGGGTGTCGGTCAATCTCTCGCGCAAGCATATGATGGACTCCGACCTGCTGGGGACTATCATAAGGATCATCGACAGCTGCGGGATACCGCATGAGTATATCGAGATCGAGCTGACCGAAACTACGACAGATGTTGAATTCCTTAACCTGAAAAGAGTCGTAAGCGGGCTTCAGGCGGCCGGGATATATACCTCGGTGGACGATTTCGGCATCGGGTATTCGTCGCTGAAGCTGATAAAGGAGATACCGTGGAACGTTCTCAAGGTGGACAAGAGCTTTGTTCCTGCCGAGGAGGACGATGATTACCGCATAAGAAGCGTTATGTTCAGGCACGTTGTGGCTATGGCACAGGAGCTGGGGCTTGAATGTATCGCGGAAGGGGTCGAGACTAAGGCACAGGTGGATATTTTAAAGGAGAACGGGTGCGCTCTTGCACAGGGCTTCTATTTTGATAAGCCTCTGCCCGTAAAAGAGTTTGAAAACAGGCTTGACAAGAAGTATTACTTGACGGAATGAGCCGAAAATCATGCCGTTTTTGCAGCAGCAGTCGGAAGATCATCTTTCGGCTGCTGCTGTTTTGCTGTAAAGCAGTTGACTTTACAGCGCCGAAAACCCGAAAAGCAAATTACCTTTACAGTTCTAAACAATTGACAAACAATGCCTTTATGTAATCGTTTTGCATAAAGTTTTTGTGGATTTTTGAGCATAATGAACAAAAAAACAGTTGAAATTTCTATGAATAATCCAATAAAAAAATGTTGAAATATGCTTGCAAAGTATGCTATAATGTATATGTATTATTATCTCCCGAGTGCGGCAGTCGGCTCTATATGCTGTTTCGGGAAAAAACCGTAATAATATGAAAGGGTGAAAAATAATATGAAGAGAGCACTGGTGAAACGCTATAATAAAATACTCAGTTTTGTTACGGCGTTTTTCCTCGCCATCTCCACCTTCGGCGGAGTATTGGCGGAACCGCTTTATGTCGGCGCAGCGAACAGCTCCGTGACTGTTGAAGTGCGCGCTTTCGACGGAGAAGGCAATCCTGTTGACTCCATCGAGGGTGTCGGCGGGCAGGATCATGCTGATATGCACCTATACGTTCTCGGCTGGCTGACCGATAAGCAGGAGCCTTCCAAGATCGTCGGCTGGCAGCTCGAATGGCTTGTGGAACCGGG
>CAMOFU010000203.1 GCA_946613705.1 uncultured Clostridia bacterium | reverse complement strand
CGGGAGCGACCTCAAGGGTGTTGCAGAAGATCGTCGGCATACCCAGCTTCTTCATGAGCGGACCCGCGAACTGCGTGAAGGTATCGCTGAGGATTATTACCTGGCAGCAGCTTCTCAGCTCGTCAAGGAACTCCTTTGCCCCCTCCATCGGGTCTATCTTCGCAATAGTCTCCTGTATCTCCCTGAGCCCGAGGCCGTGCTCTTTAAGGATATTCAGGCGGTACTTCATCAGCTTATCGTAATCGGGCTCGTCACGGGTGGTCCTTTTCAGCTCGGGGATACCGCTCGCCTCCGCAAAGGCGATCCAGATCTCGGGCACAAGCACTCCTTCAAGATCGAGACAGGTGATGTACATAGCCATAATCGTTTCCTCCGTTTTCTGTATAGATTACTTTGTGATTATAACACATTAAAGCGAAAAATGCAATAGGTCTGCGCAATTTTTGCAGATCGGCTCCGACATATGCATAACAGCCTGTATTTTCTCAGCGGTCATACTGCCCGCACCGCCGTTACGGTGAGAGTGCCGCCGTCCGCGGTAAAGCTCACGTCAAAGCCGCCGTAAAGCATGGTGTATACGCGCTCGGGGTCGTGCTGATAGGAGGGGCGCGGGTCATCGGCAAGGGCTTCGAGCAGGGCGGGCAGCTTTCGGTCGGGTATCGCCGAGAGAAGACCCTCGGGGTCGGCGACCGACAGGCGGTGTGAGGTATGCTCGTCCGCATAGCCGCCCGCTGCCTCGGGGTGACTGTCGGCAGAAGGCAGATAGGGCTTTATGTCGAGTATCGGGGTGCCGTCCAGCAGGTCGCAGCCCGATACTATCAGCTCGTGACCCCTTTCCGTCTGCTCGATGCGGCAGAGCCTGACACAGCTCAGCCCTATCGGGTTGGGACGGAAGGGCGAACGGCTCGCAAATACCCCGACGCGGGTGTTGCCCCCGAGCCTCGGCGGACGCACGGTAGGCGACCAGCCCTCACGGTGAGCCTGTGAGAAATCGAAGATCAGCCACAGGTGAGAGAACCCCTCTATCCCCCGCAGCGCCTCGGGCACGCGGAATTCGGGCTCAAATACTATCCGTCCCTCCGCCGAGGGAGCGCGGCCGCTCTGGCGCGGGATCCCGAACTTTTCCTTGAAATCTGTGTGTATCACTGCTACGGGCCGCAGCGTAAGCTCCTTCATCACTGTCTCCTCCGATCGTGTATCTGTCCCCCCACAAAAGTATGATACCACAAAATGAGCACTCTTGTCAACGATAACGAAAAGACTCGGCACAGAATGCACCAAAAAGTGAAAATGTGCAAAAACGTAAAAAATTCATAATTAATTCTAAGTTAGGTCTTTACAATTTTTATGCAATGTGTTATAATAAAAATGGTGCAATCTATTATTTTTAAGGAGTTTTTACTATGGGAATGACAATGACTCAGAAGATCCTTGCCGCGCACGCGGGGCTTGACGAGGTAAAGGCAGGACAGCTCATCATGGCCGACCTCGATCTGGTGCTTGGAAACGACGTGACCTCACCCGTTGCGATCAACGAATTCAACAAGGCAGGCTTCGATTCGATATTCAGCAGGGATAAGATCACGATGGTGATGGATCATTTCACGCCCAACAAGGATATCAAGGCCGCCGCACAGTGCAAGCAGTGCCGCGAGTTCGCAGGACAGTACGGGATAAAGAATTATTTCGATGTCGGCGATATGGGCATCGAGCACGCGCTGCTGCCCGAAAAAGGCCTTGTAGCCCCGGGCGACTGCGTTATAGGCGCGGACAGCCACACCTGCACCTACGGTGCGCTCGGCGCATTCTCAACGGGTGTCGGCTCGACGGATATGTGCGCGGGAATGGCTAAGGGCAAGGACTGGTTCAAAGTACCCTCGGCGATAAAGTTCAATATCACGGGCAAGCTGCCGAAATACTCTGCCGCCAAGGACGTTATACTCCATATAATCGGCATGATCGGCGTTGACGGTGCCCTGTACAAGAGCATGGAGTTCTCGGGCGAGGGACTTAAAAACCTGACGATGGAGGACAGACTGTGCATGGCGAACATGGCGATCGAGGCAGGTGCCAAGAACGGTATCTTCGCGGTGGACGAGGTCACGCTCGACTATATCAAGGATAAGGTGACTAAGGAATACAAGATCTACGAGGCCGATGCGGACGCGGAGTATGACGCGGTGTATGATATCGACCTGTCGCAGATAAAGCCGACAGTCGCATTCCCGCATCTGCCCGAGAATGCAAGGACGTTTGACGAGATCGGTGATGTAGAGATAGATCAGGTCGTCATCGGCTCCTGCACCAACGGCCGTATAGAGGATATCAGAGCCGCAGCCGAGATACTCAGGGGCAGGCACGTTGCCGACAGAGTGCGCTGCATCATTATCCCCGCCACCCAGAAGGTGTATTTGACAGCGATGAAGGAAGGCCTGCTCGAAATATTCATCAATGCGGGCTGCGCCGTTTCCACACCGACCTGCGGCCCCTGCCTCGGCGGACATATGGGCATACTTGCAAAGGGCGAAAGAGCGGTGGCTACCACGAACAGGAACTTCGTGGGAAGAATGGGTCACCCCGAGTCCGAGGTGTATCTGGCATCGCCGTATGTGGCGGCAGCCTCGGCTGTTACGGGCAGGATCTCGCAGCCGTCGGATATAATGTAGGGTGACGGCATGATAAGACACGTTATAATCTGGACGCTCAGAGACGATCTGAGCGATGAGGATAAAAAGATCAAAAGTGCCGAGATAAAAGAGAAGCTCGAAGCGCTCAGGGGCGTTGTTGACGGGCTTACGGATATCAAGGTACACATCGGGCTGCTCGGCACCTCCAATGCCGACATAATGCTCGAATCGACATTCGAGAGCAGAGAGGCTCTCGCGGGGTATCAGGTACACCCCGAGCATCTGAAGGCTGCCGCAGTGGTAAAGAGCGCTGTCTCTCACCGCAGCTGCGCCGACTTTGAGGTGTGAGCTTATCCCGCCTCTGAATATTACATCAGCACGATCGAAAGGAGAATGTACCTATGAAAGATTATTTAAAAGATGTTTTATGGGATACGCTTCTCAGTATAATTACAAGAAAATTCGGCTCGACACTGAGCGACTCGCAGCGTGAGGCCAAGGCGGAGGATATTATCGCCGAGCTGAAGGGACAGTACGGCTTCACGATAGATATGACACAGTCTATAATCGACAAGAAGGGCCTTAACTATTTCGAGAATGCCAGCGTGAACGGCAAGTCTGTGTACAAGCTTGCAAAGACGGGTCTTTTCGGCAAGGCGAAGATCTGCTATTATATCACGAGAAACAAGGATACCATCGACGGGGCGTATCTCGAACAGATCTATGACGAGCTGAACCGTCAGGCGAGCGGCGAGAATGTTTTCGGCGCTTCGGATTATGTCAATAAGTAATGAAAGGATAAAACGATATGAAAGCACACGGCATCGTTCATAAGTACGGCGACAATGTTGATACCGACGTTATCATACCCGCAAGGTATCTTAATACCGCGGATATGCAGGAGCTCGCAAAGCACTGCATGGAGGATATAGATACCGAATTCGCGGGACGTGTTAAGAAGGGCGACATAATGGTGGCAAAGGCCAACTTCGGCTGCGGCTCCTCCAGAGAGCACGCCCCCGCCTCGATAAAGGCAAGCGGCATCAGCTGCGTTATAGCCAAGAGCTTCGCAAGGATATTCTACCGCAACTCGATCAATATAGGCCTGCCTATCATAGAATGCGATGAGGCGGCAGACAGGATAGACGCGGGCGATGAGGTGGAGATCGACTTTGATACGGGTGTCATCACCAACATCACCAAGAGCGAGAGCTATCAGGGACAGTCCTTCCCCGAGTTCCTGATAAACATTATCAACTCGAACGGCCTGCTCAATTCGCTCAAATAGATCATCGGAAATGCCCTCGCCCCAAAGGCGAGGATAACCCGCCCCAAAGGCGAGGATAGCAATAGCATCATTTTAAACGGAGGTAATCAATATGGATTTCAGTTTCGACGGCATCAAGCAGACTATCGACAAGATCGATGACAAGATCCCCGACGAGGTAAAGGACAAGGCCAAGGAGCTGGCTACCAAGGAGAATCTTGAAAAGGTAAAGGATACGGTCACCGATTTCATCAGCGATAAGTTCGGCAAGAAGGACGATAAAAAGGACGAAGAGAA
>CAMOFU010000202.1 GCA_946613705.1 uncultured Clostridia bacterium | reverse complement strand
TTAAATAAAAACGAGAAAGAGGTGCATATCATGATAAACAGCATCACAGTCAACGAACAGAGCAGCATAAGGATCGCGGGGCAAAGCGTATTATACTTCGATCCGTTCCGCATAAACGGTCAGCCGCACGATGCAGCTGCGGTGTTCATCACCCACTCGCATTACGACCATTTCTCTCCCGAGGATATATCAAGGGTGTCTGCTCCCGACACGGTTTTTGCAGCACCCGCATCTATGGAGAACGAGCTGAAGCAGCTCGCTATCCCTGCCGAAAGGCGCGTTCTGCTGAAAGCGGGAGAAAGCTGCGAGATCTGCGGCATAATGACAGAAGCGGTGCCCGCATACAATCTGCTCAAGCCGTTCCACCCCAAGCGCAGCGGCTGGCTCGGATATGTGGTGACGGTCGGCGGCTGCCGCATCTATGTCTGCGGAGATACCGACGACACTCCCGAAGCAAGAGCAGTAAGCTGCGATATCGTATGCGTACCGATCGGCGGGACCTATACGATGAACGCAAAAAAAGCAGCAGCCTTCGTGAATGCCCTTTCGCCGAAGATCGCTGTACCTATCCACTACGGTACCGTAGTCGGCAGCCCGAAGGACGCAGACGAGTTTGAGCGCGGAGTGAACAAAGGTATAAACGTTGTCAGAAAGATCTGCTTCTGACAGCTCTCAGCCGAAAGGAGCAGAGAGCTTTGGAGCCTATCACGCTTTACCATGTCGGATTTGAGCAGATACCCGTCCCCGATGTGCATTACGGCAGAAAGAATGCCGACTTCGGGCAGGGCTTCTATCTGTCGGACAGCGAGGATTTTTCAAAGCGCTGGGCACGGGAGCGCCGAGGCATGGACACGGTCATCAACTGCTATGAGCTGACCCTCGACGGTCTGAATGTCAAACGGCTCGTGCGCGGCGAGTATTCGCAGACGGTCATCAAAACAGAGAGTGCAGCCTCGCAGCTGCGCTTTATCTCAGCCGAAGTGCTTGACAGTGCCGAGATCGCTGCCTGCCGCGAGCTCGTTTCCGCCGAGGAGACTGCATTTCAGGAGCTGTTCTCTGCCGAGCTCGAACGGCTCATCGGCTCCGAATGACAGATCATCTGTACAATAAAAAGGACTGCTGAACCAAACAGCAGTCCTTGTTTTTATTGCTTAACGGGCTCACGGCTTCTTCGACTTGAAGATGGTACCGACCACCTGCGGTCCCGCATTTATCGAAATAGCAGCGCCTATCTGGAAGAACTCGGCGGGCGGATAACCAAGCCTTTTGGTCATAGCCTTCGCAAGCTCGTCGCGTACCTTTTCATCGCGTCCGTAAACAACGCAGTATGGTGTGTGCGGGATTATCTCTTCGGCAGTAAGGTCGAGTATCTTCGGGATAACCGCCTTATCGCCGCGCACCTTAGTATGTGTCTTGATCTGGTGATCGTGTATCCTCATAATGGGTCTGAGACCCATTACCTCGCCCACAAATGCCGCCGCCGACGGTATACGTCCCGACTTGCGTGCATATTTGAGTGTATACATAGCAAAATAGATAACGCAGTTTGAGACCCAGTCCTGTATATAAGCAGCGATCTCAGCCGCAGGAACACCTTTCTTGATCTTGCCTGCCGCCTGTATCAGCGGCCAGCCGTAAGTTCCCGTGTAGCCCTCGCTGTCGATATTGTATATAGTCAGCTTGCCCTTAGCCTCGGGGCAGTTCTCAAAAAAGCTGTCTGCCGCCATGCAGGCATTGTTGTAGGTAGCACTTCCCTCTCGGTTGATCGTAACGTTTATGATATCGGTATAGCCGTCCTCATACAGCTCCTTGAATATCTCCTCATACTCAAAGGCAGTGATCTGCGAGGTCACGGGAATGCCGTCATAATCATCGAGCATCTGATAGAATTTATCATTATCAAAGTCAACGCCGCTCGTGTAGGTCTTGTCACCCATAGCGACCTTGAACGGGATAACCTTTATCCCGAGCTCCTTCTCGTATTCGGGCGAAATGTCTGATGCAGCATCAGTCAAAAGCTTTATCTTTGCCATACTAATTCTCCTTGAACGTTATTTCGCATATCCATGCGCAGGATCAGAGATCACCAATTACCAGGTATATTTTGTGAGCCTGCCCTCTCTGCCGAGGTCGGGATAATCCCACTGCCTGAGCACCTCGTAAACGGCTATCGCAGCCGAGTTGGACAGATTGAGCGAGCGCAGCTCGTTCCTCATAGGTATCCGCACACAGCCCTCTCGGTTCGCATACAGCAGCTCCTCGGGCAGCCCCCTGTCCTCCCTGCCGAAGATCAGGTAAACATCACGGTCCTCGGGGTAGCTCACCTCACTGTGTACCTTCAGACCCTTTGTCGTGAAATAATAGAAGCTCCCCTCGTTCGTCTCAGCAAAACTGTCCCAATTATCGTACTCGTATATTTCGAGCTTATCCCAGTAATCGAGCCCCGCGCGTTTCAGATGCCTGTCGGTTATCACAAAGCCGTATGGCCTTATCAGGTGCAGAGCCGCCCCCGTCACCGCGCAGGTGCGCGAGATGTTGCCCGTATTCTGCGGTATCTGCGGTTCAAGCAATACAATGTTCAGTCTGCTCATTTGCCCGCCTCACAGATTTGTATAGTCGCTGAGCTCCCTGTCGGCTCTCAGCCTGTAGAGCTGCGGCTCGAACATTATCCCGTCCGTCCAGTGGGTGCCGTAGCTGTAGGTCGTCTTTATCGTGGACTGCGTAAATGCGGCAGCCCTGTTCATTGCGATAGGAAGACTGTCCCCGCCGAGTATGCCGCCTATCAGCACGCTCGTGAACATATCGCCGCTGCCCGAATAGCTTATCGGGACATATTCGCCCGCGATCTTCCAGAAGCTGTTCCTGCGCCTGTCGTACCCGACGGTGCAGATACCTCCCGAAGTCAGCGGAACGCTCGTAATGACGACTATCTCGGGGCCCTTCTGCGAAAGCCTGACCAGCCATGAGCGCATCATTGCAGAATCGACCGTTCCCTCGGGAAAGTCCTCTCCCAGCAGTATCGCGGCCTCTGTAAGGTTCGGCGTGATGATATCCGCTATAGCCGCAAGCTCGCTCATTCTTGCGCAAAGCTGCGGTGTATAGGTCTGATAGCTCTTGCCGTTATCGCCCATGACGGGATCCACCACCTTGAGTGCCTGCGGAAAGCTCGCAAAGAAATCAAGGCAGTGATCTATCTGTTCGCTCGAAGCGAGGAAGCCGCTGTATATGCAGTCAAAGTCCGTGCCCAGCCGCTTGTAGTGGGCAAGTGCGGCGGGAATGTAATCCGTCAGATCACGCATGACGAACTCACCGTAGCCCGTATGCGCCGAAAGTACCGCCGTCGGTACGGGACAGACCTGAACTCCCATAGCCGAGAGCACAGGGATTATGACAGTGAGTGAACAGCGCCCTATCCCTGAGATATCATGGATAGCCGCCACCTTTTTTGGTCCCGTCATACAAGTCAAACCCTTCCGCGCAAAATAATCTTACGTCTTTATATTATAGCACATTTCCTACGATATTTCAATAGCACTCTGCCAAAAAAGTTAACGGCCGATACTGTTGTTTTCACCGCATTTTGCACAAATGCCGCACCCGTTATTTGTGCATCGGGCTCAATCTGTAACGATATCTCCTGTCCAGGTTATTATCCCGCCGAACTCATACACGTTAGCATATCCCATATCCGCAAGCTTCTGTGCAGCCTGCTTGCTGCGGTTGCCGCTTCGGCAGTATACAAGGATGATCTGCTGCTTGTCTGCAAGCTGCTCGGGGGGCTCGGTGCCGATAGTCTCGTTGGGGATACACACCGCGTCCCTGATATGTCCCGACCCGAACTCGTCCTGTCTTCGCACATCAATGATGATATGCCCGTCATCGCGGCTCATCATTTCCGCCGCTTCCTCCTGAGATATCTGCTTGTAGCCGTACACGCTCATATCGGCAGACGGCACCGACCCCTCGGCGATCGCAGAAGTCCCCTCCGACTGTGTGACAGCACTCTCCTCCGCAGCACCGCAGCCGACCGCACCCAAAGCCGCTGCGATGATAAGCGCACAAGCTGCGGACCTCCTGATATCCATACATTCGACCTCCCCGACATTATTTTTAAGGCAATACCGCACAACCATTGTGCGCAAGATGCGCAGCCTCAACTGGCGTTGAGGCACAGATTTTCGTCAGATTGCCTAAATTC
>CAMOFU010000201.1 GCA_946613705.1 uncultured Clostridia bacterium | reverse complement strand
GAGGTGATGAAGAATATGACCAAAAGACCGAAATGGCTCGATACAGCTGTGTTCTATGAGGTGTACCCGCAGTCCTTCAAAGACACCGACGGCGACGGTATCGGAAATATCAACGGGATCACGGAAAAGCTCGGCTATATCAGGGAGCTCGGCTGCACGGCATTGTGGATAAACCCCTGCTTTGACTCTCCCTTCGGTGATGCGGGCTACGATGTACGCGACTACTGCATGATCGCGCCCCGCTACGGCACCAACGAGGATATGGAGCAGCTGTTTGCCGAGGCTCACAGGCTCGGTCTGCACGTCCTGCTCGACCTTGTCCCCGGGCATACGTCATGGGAGCACCCGTGGTTCAGGGAAAGCATGAAGGCGCAGCGCAGCGAGTTCTCCGACCGCTATATCTGGACAGACAGCATATGGGAGGAGCCGCAGGGCTACAGCACACTGCGCGGGATATCAGACCGCGACGGCAGCTGCCTTGTGAACTTCTTCACCCACCAGCCCGCGCTGAATTACGGCTTCTATAAGCCCGACCGCCCGTGGCAGCAGCCGACCGACTCCCCTGCCGCACTGGCGACCCGCGAGGCAATGAAGGACGTTATGCGGTTCTGGCTCTCGCGCGGCTGCGACGGCTTCCGCGTGGATATGGCGGGCTCGCTTGTCAAGAACGACGAGGACGGCAAGGGCAATATCGCTCTCTGGCAGGATATCCGCGCCTTTCTTGATGAGGAGTTCCCCGAGGCTGCAATGGTATCCGAGTGGGGCGAGCCCGACAAGAGCATCGCGGGCGGATTCCATATGGACTTCCTGCTGCACTTCGGTCCCTCGCACTATAACGACCTGTTCAGATGCGAAAAGCCGTTCTTCGGGGGAGAAGGAGATGCGTCCGAGTTTGTGTCCAGATATTTGGACAGCAGCATCAAAGCAGGCCGCCGCGGGCTGATCTGCATACCCTCGGGAAATCACGATATGGACAGGCTCGCGCGGCATCTCGGCGACATCGGCAGACGGCTCGCCTTTGCCTTCCTGCTTTCCATGCCCGGTGCGCCGTATATCTATTACGGCGACGAGATAGGTATGCGCTATGCAGAGGGGCTCACCTCCGTTGAGGGCGGCTACGGCAGAACAGGCTCCCGCTCGCCGATGCAGTGGGACAGCAGCCCCTGCTGCGGCTTCTCCGATGCCCCCGCCGAAAAGCTGTATATCCCCCTCGACCCGTCCGACGACCGCCCGACCGTCTCTGCACAGCAGGACGACCCGAGCTCGCTGCTTAACGAGGTCAAGAAGCTCATCTCGGTAAGACGCAGCTTTCCTGCCCTGCAAAACACAGCCGAGATAGAATTCATCAGCGACGGCTCCGAGGGCAGTCCCCTTGCCTATATCCGATGCACCCCCTCTCAGGCAGTGCTCGTAATGATAAACCCGACCCGCTCCGCCGCAGAGGTAGATGCGGGAAGCAGCTCGGGCAAGGTGATATATTCTGTCGGGCGCGGTGCCGAGGTGCATGGATACACAAGCACCATCGAGGCACAGTCCGCGGCATTCGTGCTGTTATGATACGGCGCGGCTAAGCAGCTGCACCGTCTCGCTCATAAGGTCGGCTGCCTTTTGCAGCTTGCCAAGCTGAATAGATATATACGGCTTCTCGCCTTCGGCAAAACGCAGGCGGTTGCCGTATTTTTCTATCAGCGCCTTGATCTGCTCCACCTCGGGTGCGCCCATGAAGAACAGCACCTTATCATCGCGCTGGCTGATCTCGCGTATGCCGATGCGTGAAGCCATATTGCGCACAAGTGCCACGTTCACGAGCCCCGTCACGCTCTTGGGCGGGTCGCCGTAGCGGTCGATGAGCTCGTCGATGACATCGCGGCTGTCCTCCTCCGAAATGATCGAGGCGATCTTTCGGTATGCATCTATCCTCTGTGGCAGATCCTCGATATACGTCTCGGGGATAAAAGCATTGATCGAGATATCCACAAGGCAGTCCTCGGGGGAGTGCGGCAGCTCTGTGCCCTGCTGCTCGGCGATAGCCTCGTTCAGCAGCCGCAGATACATATCATATCCCACCGCCTCCATATGCCCGTGCTGGCGGGCACTGAGTATCGAGCCTGCGCCGCGTATCTCAAGATCGCGCATAGCGATGTGAAAGCCCGAGCCGAACTGTGTGAACTCCTTGATCGCGGTGAGCCGCCTGTTGGCGACCTCGGAGAGCACCTTCCCGCGCCTGAACGTGAGGTAGGCAAAGGCTCTGCGGCTGGAGCGCCCTACGCGCCCGCGTATCTGGTGAAGCTGCGAGAGCCCGAGCCTGTCGGCATCCTCGATGATGAGAGTGTTCACGTTCGGGACATCAACGCCTGTTTCGATGATCGTTGTGCAGACGAGTATATCTATCTCGCGGTCGATCAGCTGCCGCCAGATCTCTGACAGCTCCTGCTCGGACATCTGCCCGTGAGCCACACCGATGCGGGCATCGGGCAGCTGCTTCTCCAGCTTCATCACCACTGCGGGGATAGTCTCGATGCGGTTGTTGAGATAATAGACCTGTCCGCCGCGGCGGAGCTCCTTGAATATCGCCTGCGCCACCACACCGTCGTCATGCTCGATAACATAGGTCTGTATCGGCTGCCTGTCCTGCGGCGGCTCCTCGATAACAGACATATCGCGTATGCCCGAGAGCGCCATATTCAGCGTTCGGGGTATGGGGGTCGCCGAAAGTGTCAGGATATCCACTCCCTTGAAGCTCTCCTTGAACTTCTCCTTGTGAGCCACACCGAAGCGCTGCTCCTCGTCGATTATCGCAAGCCCGAGGTCCTTGAACTCAACGTCCTTCTGCACCAGCCTGTGCGTGCCGATGACGATATCCACAGTCCCCTTCTTCAACTCCCTGATGACCTCCTGCTGCTGCTTGGGCGTGCGGAAGCGGGAGAGCAGCTCGACCTTTACGGGGAAATGCTCAAAGCGCTTGATCGCCGTCTGATAATGCTGCCACGCAAGCACCGTCGTGGGACACATTATCGCACACTGCTTTGAATCCAGCACGCACTTGAAGGCTGCCCGCAGCGCCACCTCTGTCTTGCCGAAGCCAACGTCGCCGCAGAGCAGACGGTCCATCGGGGCAGGCTTCTGCATATCGCTCTTGATCTCCGCAATTGCCCGCAGCTGATCGTCAGTCTCCTGATAATCAAAGCGCTGCTCAAAGTCGTTCTGCCAGTCGTTGTCCTCCGAGAACGCAAAGCCCTTGGCCTTCTGCCGCTCGGCATAGAGCTTGGTCAGCTCATCAGCCATATCCTTTACCGCTGCCTTTACGCGGGAACGGGTGCGGTTCCACTCGACTGTGTTGAGCTTGTTGAGCCTTACATTCTCATCGTCGCGCGGGCCGATATAGCGCGAAACAAGGTCGAGCTGAGTCACGGGCACATACAGCACGTCCGTACCCGCATACTGTATCGAGATATAGTCCTTCTTCACACCGTTTGTCTCTAAGTTGCGTATCCCCGCGAACCTGCCTATACCGTACATCGCGTGTACCACAAGGTCACCCTTTGCAATGTCCGACAGCGAGCCGATCTCCTCGCCCTTCTTGTGCTTGCGCTTGGGCTTTTTGGAAACGTTCATCGACTTCATCTGGGTTATCGCGGCGCACCTTGCATCGGGCAGATCAAAGCCGCCCGAGAGACTTCCCGTCCGCAGATAGACCACTCCCGAAAGCAGCGGGCTGTCCTCCTGCATGATACGGGCATCAAGGCCGTCATCACACAGATCCTGCACGATTATCGGCAGCGTTTTTTCCGAGCCCGCCAGCACGATCACGCAGTAGCCCTGCGAGGTGAAGCCCCTCAGCTCCTCCTCAAGATGAATGATGTTCCCGCCCCAGACACCCGTCTGGCGGCAGTCGGAGTTGATAAGCTTCCTGAGCTTTATGCCCGAGAGCTGACGCATGAACGTGTCCATAAAAACGGACTTGAATTTCAATGCGCGGTGCATGACAGCTTCAAAGTCCAGCGCATAGCCCTCGAGCCGCTTAAACATGATGCCGTCCTCCGTCAGCAGCGAGATATCCTCTCGGAGCTGCGCTGTTACTGCCTTTGAGCGCTCTATGCAGTTCTGGTACTCGCTTATGACGCAAACGCTATCCCCGGGGTCAAAGTGGTCGAAAAGGGTATACGTCCCGTCATAGGCAAGGGTATAATACTTGTCAAGGTT
>CAMOFU010000200.1 GCA_946613705.1 uncultured Clostridia bacterium | reverse complement strand
AGGTGATCCTCACGCACTGCACAGGAAAGAGGGAGCGCAGCGACCGATTTTCCGTTCCACGGGCAGCATAGCTTTAGCTGCAAAGGGACGGAAATGCGTTCGCTGCGCTCACTGTTTCCTGTGTGTGCAGGAGGATAGCTTTCAAGGCGCTGCATTTGTATTCTCTTTGTAACATCGGTCTGTATTTATATGATAGATGCTCTTTGCTTTCTTTGTGCAGCGCCTTGTCGTCGCTGCGCGCCGAGCGAGACTCTGTCTCGCGCTCTGCAAGGGGCGCCGCCCCTTGACCCCGCAAGCCTTTGAAAAGGCTTGACCGAAACTTTTAATGCGCTTCGCGGTTCTCTTTATGTCAGTACCTTCGATAAAAACAGCTTCGTTCGCTCGTTCTTCGGCTCTGCAAAAAATTCCTGCGGCGGCGCTTCCTCCAGTATCTGCCCGTCATCCATGAACATTACCCTCGATGCCACTTCCTTCGCAAACCCCATCTCGTGCGTCACTACTATCATCGTCATGCCCGCTATAGCAAGCTGCTTCATCAGCCCTAATACCTCCCCTACCATCTCGGGGTCTAACGCCGATGTCGGTTCGTCAAATAACATTACCTCGGGATTCATCGCAAGCGCCCTCGCTATCGCTATCCTCTGCTTCTGCCCCCCGGATAGCTGGCTCGGATATGCCTCGCTCTTGTCCGCAAGCCCTACCTTCTCCAGAAGCTCCTCTGCCTTCTCGTTCGCTTCCTCTTCTGTCATTACCCCCAGCTTTATCGGCGCTATCGTTATGTTCCTCCTGATCGTAAGATGCGGGAATAAATTGAAATGCTGGAATACCATCCCCATGTCCCGCCTCATGTAGTTTATCCCCTTCTCGTTCAGCTTCAGCAGGTCAACATCGTTGAGGTATATCGCCCCCTCAGTCGGTCGCTCCAGAAGATTTAAACAGCGCAGAAACGTGCTCTTGCCCGACCCCGAAGGCCCGATGATAACTACCTTCTCTCCCTTCGAGATCGTCGTGTCTATGCCCTTTAGTATGTGCAGGTCCCCAAATGACTTGTGCAGACCCTCTACCCTTATAAGCTCGTTGGATTCATCGCCTTTCATTCTTCGCAAGCCTCCTCTCCAGCTTCCCTACCAGCGCCGTGAGTATTATTACCATTATAAGATAGATCGCAGCTACAGCCAGCAGCGGCATGAATGCCTGATAGGTGTTCGCCCTGATTATGTCGCCGCCCTTCGTCAGATCCTCCATGCCGATATAGCCCGCTACCGAGGTCTCCTTCAACAGCACTATCACCTCGTTAGCCAGTGCGGGCAGAACGTTCTTGAAGGCCTGCGGCAGCACTATGTACATCATCGTCCTCGAATAGCTCAGCCCAAGGCTCGCCCCCGCTTCAAACTGCCCGTTGTCGATCGACATGATGCCCGAACGCACTATCTCCGCTACATACGCTCCCGAGTTTATACCGAACGAGAGTATCGCTACCACTATCTTGTACTTTGAATTCAGCGTAGCAAATATAACAAAATACATTATCATCAGCTGCACTACCATAGGCGTGCCGCGGATAACGGTAAGATATATGCGGCAGATGAAGTTGCCTATCTTCAGCTTGCCCGTCTTGTCGTGGGTCGAGCGTATCATCGCCACAAGAAAGCCCAGCACTATGCCTATCAGCGCCGCGCATACCGTGATTATCAGCGTGTTCCCCAGACCGCGCACCAGATACAGCCAGCGGTCGTCGGTGACGAACGTTTCCTTCAGCTTGTCAATAAAGTCACTCATTTTACTTCTCCTTGCTCGTTTGCTTGTCGGCTCTGTGCTTCACAGCACAGCAGAGTATTATGTAGACCGCCATGACCGCGGCAGCCGCAGCTGTGATGATAAGTCCCGCCGTGAGGTATTTGTTGCTGTAGGCAAAGCTTATGCTGTTCGCTCCCGCCTCGCATCTCACCGCCATCAGCCCGTTGTATACCATTTCGGTATCCGCGTGCTCACCGTTCACCTCGGCGCTCCAGCCCTCGGAATACGGCACCGAGAAGAACACGAGCGCGGGCTTCTCAAGCGTGATCTCTGCCTCAAAGCTGCTCCCCTGCATCTCGAACCGCGAGCAGCTCAGCGCCCGCCGCTTCTCGCAGATCTCGTGATACCGCTCGGCGGCCGAGGTGATGTCTGCAATGTCATACGGCTCAAGTATGTCCGAGAACCTTTCTGCCTGCTCACTGTCAAGAACGATCGCTTCGAGATACGCAAACTCCTTCAGCAGCCCGGGCTGCCCCGCAAGCGCCTCCATTGTGGTGTATTTGTCAAAGGCAAGCCCCATCGGAATGAACTCGGTATTCTCATAGAAGTTGATGTTGTTCTGCTGCGAAACTATCCTGTAGCTCTTAGCAGATGGGAGAAGCTCCGCAGGCGGCTTGGCATTGCCGTCCTCGTCAAAGTAAGCCTGGTCTGCATAATACTTGACGGAAAGCAGCTCCATCAGCGGATACTCGTCAGGCTCGTAGTCGGATTTTACGCTCCGCTCCATGTCCAGCGCAGTGTAAAAGCTCATGATCGACGGCTCAACGGTCGAATTGAAATACCGCACGCAGGGATAGCCCCAGATCACGGGCATATTCATCAGGTTCGCCTCGCACGAAACACGGAAGAACGGGTCATCGGGCTTCGAGAAGTCCTCGCCGCTGCCGTAGTAGTCGAACACATCGTTCATTATGTAATCCTCGGACGTTCCGCGGTCAAGATAGGAATAAACGACGACCACCGCCAGCCCCGCCGTGCAGAACACCGCCGCCCTGACCGTCAGCTGCCTGATAACAGCCGCCGCCTCGGTCACCGAGGGTCTGTACAGTGTCAGCCACAGGAAGGCGAGCGCAGTAAGTGTAAACAGTATCTGAGTATAGGCATATCCGCGGTCCTCAAAGCCGACGCTTATCACCTCTGCCTTTGAAAGCAGTATCACCGCAGCGCTCGCACCGACGGTCATCACCGTCAGCACCAGCGTCGGTACAAAGCCTTTTTTCAGGCTCGCAGTGCCCTCACAGTGCCCCTCTGCGGCAAGCGCCGTCATAACGCAGGCTATCAGCAGCGGCATGAAGAACCAGCGCCCGTAAAACTTCCCGTTGAAGAAGGAGAATGCCTGGTTGAATACGGGTATCATCATAAACACACCGCAGACCGCAAGCAGCACCTTGAAGAACCTCTTGCCCTTGAAGCACCTGTAGTATGTGATGACTCCGCAGAGCGAGAAGAAGTGGATATATGACGAATGGTAGTTGTTTTGCAGCTCGTTCGCCCTTTCCACACCGTAATTCTTGATAAGCGTTATGTCGGGCAGCATCAGCATATTTTTCAGGATATACAGGTATATGCTCTTGTGCCCGTAAACGAACAGTCCGCTCCCGCTGATAAAGTCGGTCACACGCGGATTGCTTGCCACCGCCATAGCCGAGGGCAGCAGCAGCACCGCCGACAGCAGCACGCCCAGCACAGCCTCAAATGCCAGCAGGCCGAAGCGCCTTGCCGTGAACCTGAAATGCCCCGTTATCAGCGCGATCACAAAATACACGATCAGAAACAGCGCCTGCCCGAAAAAGAAGTAGTAGTTGATAAATGCCGCCAGTGCAACGGTCAGCGCGAAGAAGCCGTGCCGCCCCTCGCGGAAAAGCCGCTCCATCGCCCACAGCATGAACGGTATCATCAGCACCGCATCGTGGAAATGGTTGAACAGCAGGTTCGCCGAATTATACGACGAGAGCCCGAACAGCACCGCAGCGATGAGCGCGGCATTTCGGTTCTTTACGAACAGCCTTGCGTATATGTATGCCCCGAGCGCGGCTATGCCCGTTTTCAGCGCTATGAATATCGGCAGCAGCGTCACCGCGAGCCTTGCGGGGAACAGGCACATCAGCCAGAAAAACGGCGAGCCCAGCAGATAGAACGAATAGCTCGCCGCCGTGTCCGAGCCCAGATCGGCAAACACGTCCCAAGACGAGAGCGTTCCCGAGCGCACCTGCTCAACAAGGTGGGTGTAGAACATCACCTGCTGCTTGTTGTAGTCGCCGTAATAAAAGAAGCGCCCGCCGTTTATTATCATTATCGGTATAAGGCAGAGCATACAGCCCGCAAAGGCTATCAGAAATGCCTGCAAATACCGTTCCTTCTGCCTGCCCTCCATTGCGGGTCACACCTGCCTTCCGCTTATCCTCAGTCTCCTGC
>CAMOFU010000199.1 GCA_946613705.1 uncultured Clostridia bacterium | reverse complement strand
TTTATTATTTTACTATGACAAGATCGACCTTGCCGCTGTTCACCTCGGCGCTCTCGATCTTTACTCTCACCCTGTCGCCGACGCGCCACTGCTCGCCCGTGTTCTCGTTTTTCAGGCTCATCATTCCGTCATATACATACTCGCCCTCGCCGAGCGAATGCACCGAGACAAGCCCCTCGCAGGTGTCGGGCAGCGTCACGAAGAAGCCGAAGCCCGTCACAGAGCCGATGATGCCCTCGCGCTCCTCGCCGATGTGCGCTTTGAGATATTCCGCCCTGTAGCAGTCCTCGCAGCTGCGCTCCACCTGCATCGCCGTGAGCTCTGTCTGCGTGCTCTGATCTGCCGAGGCATAGGCGAACTTGCCGTATCTGCGCTTGCATTCCTCAATGCCCGTCCCCGACAGGAAGTCGCTCATTATGCGGTGTATCGTCAGGTCGGGGTAGCGGCGGATAGGCGAGGTGAAGTGTGCATAATCCTCCAGCACCAGCCCGAAATGACCCACAGGCTCGGTGGAATACTTCGCCTTGGACATACTCCGCAGCACTATGGTGTTGACGATCATATCAAGATCGGTGCCCTTCACGCTCTCCAGTACCGCCGAAAGCTCCGAGGGCTTGGGTGTCCCCGAAAACTCAAACGGGATATTCAGCCGCACGAGCACGTCCTTCAGCGCCTCGGTCTTTTCCTCGGTGGGCGGCTCGTGTACGCGGTAGACGAAAGGCAGCCCGTTTTCCAGTCCGAACCGCGCCGCGCATTCGTTGGCAGTCAGCATGAAGTCCTCTATCATCTCCTGCGACTCCCCGCGCTGATAGGGTGCCGCCCCCACACAGATGTCCTCATCGTTGATGAGCAGCACGCCCTCCTGCGTTTCGAGCTCGGGCGCACCGCGGGCGATGCGCTTGCTGTGCAGCTTTCCCGCAAGCTCCTTCATCACCGCCAGCTGCTTTGAGACCTCCTTGTATTTCTCGTTCAGCTCGTCCGTCCCCTCACCCGCAAGCAGGGCATTGATCTCGCTGTAAACGCCCTTGACCCGCGAGCGGATCACCGTCTTCACGAACTTATAGCTCTTGATGTTCGCACTGCGGTCAAGCTGAACGATGCAGGAGAATGCCAGCCTGTCCTCGCCCGCATTGAGCGAGCAGATGCCGTTCGACAGCTCGGGAGGCAGCATAGGGATAACGCGGTTTGCGTAATACACGCTGGTGCCGCGGCGGAAAGCCTCGTTGTCAAGCTCCGACTTTGCGGCAACGTAGTGCGAAACGTCCGCTATATGCACTCCCAGCTCGTAGCCCGAGCGTGTGCGCCTGAACGACACCGCATCGTCGATATCCTTTGTGTCCGCGCCGTCGATCGTGAAGATAGGCTGATCGCGCAGATCGAGCCTGTTCGGTATCTCACGGGTGACCGAATGAACGTCCGAGACGCGCCTTGCCTCTGAGATGACCTCGGGCGGGAACACGGGCGTTATCCCGTTGAGCTCCAGCACCGAAAGCGCACAGACTGCCGCCCTCATCGAGCTGCCGAAGCTTGCGGTGATCTCGCAGCGGTGCTCCGAGTGCCGCCTGCCGCGCTCGGTGATGACAGCCATCACCTTGTCATGCTCGTGCAGCTCCAGCCCGAGCGGGTTGGAAAACGGCATGGCATATTTTGACAGCGTGTCGGGCACGATACGCAGATAGCCGAACTCGCTGATTATCTCTCCCGTAAACCGCGAGAAGTTCTCCTCGACGATCTCCATGACCTCTGCCTCGCGCTTTTCGCCCTCGCCCTCAAAGGTGCGCACCAGCACCACGTCCCCGGGCATAGCGCCCCTCAGCAGCTTGCCCGTGACAAAATACTCCTCGTCCGTCAGGATATTCTTTACGAACCCATAGGTCTTGTTGAGACGGGACACGGTGCATTTTTCCAGATCGCTCCTGTCCGTCAGCCTCAGCCCGCGCCTGTCCTCTGCCACAGTGCCCTTTTCCTTGAGCTTTTCGACCGCCATGACGAACTCCTCAAAATCGAAGCCGCGCGCATTTCTCATAGACTTGTGCAGCTCCTTGAAGGTGATCGGCTTCTTTCCCGCTCTTTTCAGCCGCGCGAGTATAAGCTCCTTGTATTCCGCACGACGGTGCTTTTTCTTCTTGTCCTTTTTCATATCTCTTGTTATTTCCTTTCGTTATTAATTATTATTTCTCATATTTGCCGCAGCTTCAATGCCGTATACTCTCCGTCGGGCACAAACCCGAGCCGCTGCGCTATCCGCACCGAGCCCAGATGTGCCGCGTCCCAGTGCGGGGTCTTGCCGCGGCGGATACATTCCAGCAGGAACGCTGCCGCTGCCGACATTGCAAATCCCCTGCGGCGGAATTTCGGCGCAGTGGCAATTTGCAGCTCATACCCGCCGCTGTAGTAGCCGAAGGTCGATGCCGCCGAAGCAAGCTCGTCCCCGACATAGATGCAGAAGGCAAAGCCGTTTTCAAGAAAATCCTCCATGCCGCCGAAATTTGCCACAAATGAGTTTTCCCATTCGCAGTCCCTGAGCTGAGCGTATTCCTTCTCTCCTGCACGGACTATTCTCATGCAGCCGCAGCCGTTCACCGCATCGGCCGCCCGCTGCAGCGCTTCAAGGTCAAAGCCGCCCTCGGGCAGCCGCGTGTGATACCTTGTGAACGCCGTAAGCGCAAGCCCCGAGTCGGTCAGCGCCGCCAGCCAATCCTCAGCATACTCGGGAACTATGACCGCTTCGCTGCCCATTTCACAGCGGATATATTCTGCCGCTGCCTCCGCGTTCACGGGGCTGCCCGCACAGAACAGATAATCCCCCGCCCGCACCGCTGCCCAGTGCGCATCGCTCTCCCGCTCGGCAAAGCCTGTTCCCATCAGGCCGTCAAAATAGCTCTTTACCATAGAATCGCGGCACCAGCCGAACCTCTCGGCATAGCCGCCCCTGCTGCTGTCAATACTTACCATGATATCTGATATCCTCCGTAAAAATAAACAGCCCTGCTTGCTTTGCAGGGCTGTAACGTTCATAATTTACTCGGCAGGTGCCGCCTCGGTCACCGCTTCTGTCTCGGCAGGGCTCTCATCGGTCGATTCCGCAGCGGCCTCTGCCGTGCTTTCCTCGCCGCCCTCTGTCTCGGATTCAACGGTGCTGACCACTTCCGTGTCGGCCGCCGCCTTGTCGGAGGTATCGCTGCTCTTGTGCTGATTGATCGTAGCAAACAGGTTCACAGCCAGCGTTACGATGAACAATACTATCGCCGCATTTCGCGTGAACTTGGAAAGCTTCGCATCGCGTGTCTTGCCCATGTTGTGTTCATAGAACGATTCGTTGGCACCGCCGCCTATCGCAGAGGTGAGCCCCTGCTCCTTGCTCTCCTGCGCCAGTACCACAAGAATGATAACAAGTCCTGCAATAACAAGCAGAACTCCTGCAATTATTTCAACCGTGCTCATAGATATATACAGTCCTTTCAGAATTAAGTGAACATCTGGTTAATTATAACATACTTTATCGGATTTGTCAAGTGTAAATATCTGTATTTATAATGTTCAGTGCTTTGCCCTGTCCTTGGCACGCTGGGTGTTCGAGAGTATGCGCTTTCTGATCCTCAGGCTCTTGGGTGTGACCTCGAGCAGCTCGTCATCGGCAAGGAATTCAAGGCAGTCCTCAAGGCTGAGGTTGCGCGGCGGTATAAGTCTCAGCGCATCGTCCGAGCCCGAAGCACGGGTATTGGTCAGGTGCTTTCTCTTGCAGACATTCACCACCAGATCGTCCGTCTTGGGCGATGCTCCGACGATCATTCCCTCATAGACCGCCGTGCCTGCGCCTATGAACAGCTCGCCGCGCTCCTGCGCATTGTACAGTCCGTAGGTAACGGCCTCGCCCGTCTCGAATGCCACAAGAGAGCCTGTGCTGCGCTTCTGTATCTCGCCCTTGTACGGCTGGTAGCTGTGGAACACCGAGCTGAGAATGCCCTCGCCCTTGGTATCTGTCAGGAACTCCGAGCGGTAGCCGAAAAGCCCGCGCGAGGGGATAAGGAACTCCAGCCTCATTCTGCTTCCCACGGGTGTCATCTGCGTAAGCTCGCCCTTTCTTGTGCCGAGCTTCTCCATCACAGCGCCCACGCTGCCCTCGGGTACATCTATAACAAGTCTCTCGATAGGCTCACAGAGCTTGCCGTCTACCTCCTTGTAGAGCACTCTCGGTGTGGAAACGCCCAGCTCATAGCCCTCGCGGCGCATATTTTCGATGAGTATGGAAAGATGCATCTC
>CAMOFU010000198.1 GCA_946613705.1 uncultured Clostridia bacterium | reverse complement strand
GGGAACAACCTTTCTTCAGAAAGGTTTTCCCCAGTAGGTCCCGCAGGCAGTAAGGCAAATTATCATTATCAGCATTCGGCCTTGACTATCCTGTTGCGTCCCTTTCTCTTTGCTTCATACAGCGCATCATCGACCTTGACATAGATATCCTTGCCGTCGCCCGCGCTGTCAAAGCTCACCACTCCGAGGCTCGCGGTTATCCTGCCTGCGCCCTCAAAGCTGTGCTCCTCTATCCTGCGGCGAAGCTTCTCGGCGATCTTCAAAGCCTGCTCACCGTCCACAGCGGGCAGCAGCAGCATGAACTCCTCTCCGCCCCAGCGCCCCACGCAGGCACCCTCGATACCGCCGACCTCTTCATTCATCAGGTCTGCTATCGCGCGCAGCGTCTTATCGCCGATATCGTGGCCGTAGGTATCGTTTACCTTCTTGAAGTAATCTATGTCCAGCATCATCAGGCTCGAGGTGCCGATGCTGCCGACCGACTCAAAGCACTCGGTTATCTTCTGCTCTATCGTGCGGCGGTTGTAAAGCTTCGTCAGACCGTCACGCTCTGCCATCTCCTTGAGCTTGTTGTTCATCTTGCTCAGATCGTTATATGCCTTGTGCAGCTCGGTCGTCGTCGCATACACCAGCTTTGTGAGCCTCTTGATAAGCGATGCCTGCCCCTTGAGCACCGAATCGTCCACATGGACGTGTACCTTCTTGCGGTTTTCGGCAGGACCCTCGCGCATGGCTATCGACATTAGCGTTATATTGTATTCGAGCACATTGCCGTTGTTCTTGTCGCGGTTGACCTCGCCCCAGGTATGGAAGCCCGCTGTCTCCGCGATCTGCTGGAAGGGCATCATCTCGATATTCACGAAATCCTCCCAGAAGGACTTTCTCACCGAGCAGGAATAGAGCAGTATCGCCTCGGGACGGAAATCGCAGACATCGAGCAGTCTTGCATCCACCTTCTTGACGATATCCGCGGGAGCACCGTAGCACAGATAGATGTTCATGCCCTCGGTAACATATCCCGCCAGCACCAGAGTGCCGTCCTCATCGACCGAGATAGTATGCCGCAGCAGCTCCTCACCCTCAAGCTCCGCCATCAGCGGGAACTCAAAGGTCTCCTCGGCAAAGTGCTCGTCGGCCTCTATCTGCATATACTTCTCGTAAAGCTCCACCGCAGGTCTGCCGTCAACGGTTATCAGCCTGTTCTCGTCCGCCTTCGTGACCTTGAAGGGCACTCCCAGCGTCTGCCAGCCGACCGACTTATCCACCGAGATATGGAAGTCCTCGCCCGCATAGGTGACAAGAAACATCATATCGTCATACAGTCCGCCCATATCGAACACAAAGTGCTCGGACGATTCCATCGAATGGCCGCCCGCATACCCGCCGAACACCTGGATGTCCTGCCTGCACTTGCTTATCTCCTCAAACAGCTGCCTTGTATGCAGATTCGTACCCGGCAGCATCAGCTCGAGCGCCTTGCAGTGCGGCAGCGAATCGGCAAGCCTTGCCACCTCACGGCCGACCTCCTCTTCCTTGCCGCCGACGTGGGTGAACCTGTGCACCCTGACATCTGCCTTCTCGAACATCATGACCGAGATCAGCACGCCCCTGTCCATCAGCCTTCCGTTCTTGATCTCGCCCGCCGAGATGCTCCCGATGACCTGATCCGTCCCGAAATGCTCGCTTATCCTCCGCGAGATGTTCACCAGCAGCTCCTCATCGAGCACGCCGCTGTAGATATGGAACAGTATGCTCTTATAGCTCCTGCTCCTGTATTCGTTCATTATTGCTCCGAGCTTTTCCCTGAAATCCAGCTCACTGACATAGCGCACGGACAAATGCTTCATATGTTACCCTCTCTTCTCAGCTGTTTGTCTCAGCCGACATTTCATAGTGATGCACATCAAGACGCTTTTCAAACTCCCTCATAGGAAGCGGCTTGTCGAAAAAGTACCCCTGCGCAAGATCGCAGTGATTATCCATCAGCACCTTTACCTGCTGCGGTGTCTCAACGCCCTCTGCGATGCATTCGAGCCCCAGCTCCTTTGCCATTGCGACAACATACCGAAACATGACGCTGCGCGTGCTGCTCTCGTCATCGTCCTCGACAGGCAGGAAGCTCTTGTCGATCTTCAGTACGTTCCACGGCACCTCCTTGATAAGGTTGAGCGACGAATAGCCCATTCCGAAATCGTCCACGGAGGTGCTTATCCCCGCACGCTGCAAACCGCTTACCACGCGCTTGAGATCCTTGAACTCCACGTCCGTCGTGGTCTCGGTCAGCTCCATTTCGATTAAGCTGTGCGGAACATTGTTTCGGTCCACTATCTCCAGTATATGCTCGAGCAGATCCACATCGAGCATATGCTTTCTCGACAGATTGACCGACACCCTCACGACCTTGCGCCCCTCATCGAGCCACCGCCTGATATCGCGGCACACATGGTCGAGCATATAAAAATCCAGCCTGCATATATCTATCCCCTGCTCCAGCAGCGGGATAAAATCGTTCGGCGATATCAGCTTGTCGTCATGGAACCACCTGCACAGTGCCTCCGCACCGATCAGCTCACCCGTCACGATATCTATTTTCGGCTGATAAAATACCTGAAATTCCTCATTTCTCAGCGCATCGGGGAACAGCCGCTGCATACGGCTCATGCGCTCCTTCCGCTCCCCCATCTCCTTGCTGAAATACACTACATCCGATTTGCCGCTTGTCTTGGCGACCGTAACGGCGGCGATGATCTTATCAAGGATATCGCCCGAATCATTGAACCTGAAATTCTCGGGTATCTCGTAAACGCCCACCGATGCCGAGACCATTATCCTGTCACCGCTCACCTCATCGTACACGATAGCCCTGCCGCTGAGATAGTCCAGAAGCGGCGGGAGCATTTCCTTGCTGCACACTGCCACAAAATTGTCACCGCCCATGCGGCAGACAAGTCCCTTATCGCCGAGCAGCTCCTCTATGCCCTTGAAAAAACGGAACATAACAAAGCTGCCGCCCTGTCTGCCTATCTGCTGATTGACGAGCGAGAAATGCTTCAGGTTGAAGTTCAGTGCCGCCTTACCGTTCAGTTTTCCCGACTGACCCATTTTCTGTAAATTCTTTATGTAAAAGCGCAGATTATGGTACCCGTCGTCATCAAAGAACGCATACCTCTCCGCCGCTTGCTGCACTCTGCTGCGGCTGACATACACTGCCGTCGTATCCACCAGCAGATTAATGCGCCCGACCTCTTCATCGGTCCACGGCTCGGCACCCGCTTCTATATAGACCCGACAGCTGACGATAGACATCATCTCGGTTATCATTCTTTTATTTATAGCCTCAACGCAGGGCTTGCCGCTGTCATAGGCGATAAGCACATCGCCCCTGTTCAGCGCCTCGAGCCGAGGATTGGCATATCTTGTCGATGTGATCTTAGCCACTCTGAGGAATTCACATATTCTTGATACATACGGATAAAGCGCATCAAAGTCCATTTCACGCATGGAATTCATCTGCTTCATCAGCAGCTCAAAGATCTTATAAAAATCCAATTATATCACCCCTTGTCCAGACCGACAGATGCAATGTGCAAATTGCACTAATAATACAGACAATCCCACAAATAAATTATACCATTTGTTGCGGCGAATTGCAACATCTTTTTTATTTCAATTTTGTTATCTCTTTTTGACAATGTAAAATAATAACCAAAGATTCGCATTCCCGTCCGTGCATATCTCCGAAAAGGGAAGGGCATATCACGCAGGATATGCCCTTCCACGGTCATTCAGTTCTCTATCTGCTTGCCCAAAAACATTGCTGCCGCCTTGGCGAGCATAAGGTTTTTCTCATCGGCTTTAGGCTCGCCCGCAGCACTGATCAGTGCCACCGCTCCGATAACGTCCCCCGAAGAGATTATCGGCACCGCCGCGAGCGCAGGCTTGTCGAGCCCCTCTATCGGGAAGAGCCGCGGTGTATCGGGGCGGTCGTAGACATAGCTGCGGCGCTGCTCGATCAGCTCCTCCAGTGCAGGCGAGAGCCTGCGCTCGGCATACTCGGTCTTTCTCGCGCCCGAGACCGCCACCACATGATCGCGGTCGAACACCAGCGCAGCCTGCCCCGTCAGCTTTGAGATGACCTCCGCAGCCTGTGATGTCCCCTCTTCGAGCTCCCCTACAGGTGAAAACTTCTTGAACACCACCTCGCCGTCACTGCTCGTGTAGATCTCAAGCGGGTCGCCCTCGCTGATAACATTGACACTAAGAATCTCGCCCTTGCTTGTGCGCACTTGGGCGATAG
>CAMOFU010000197.1 GCA_946613705.1 uncultured Clostridia bacterium | reverse complement strand
ATCGTTTCTGTCAGCTGTCTGCCGATCTGCTTTCCGACCTTTTGATGAACCGATACAGAAGCAGCAGCGAAACTGCCATCATAACAGCCTCGGTCACGGGCTGAGCCTTGAGCATACCCTTGAACCCGAAGAGCTTGTTGAAGAGCAGCAGCAGCGGAATGTAAAGCATCAGCTGCCTTACAAGGGTTATGCAGAAGGCATAAAGCGGCTTGCCCATTGCCTGAAATGACATTCTGCACATTGAAACTGCCCCGACGAAAGGCAGGATAAACATTATATTCCTCAGCACCTCGGCACCTATAGTGATGACAGTGTCCGAATCGGTGAATATCCCGATCAGCAGCGGCGCCATTGTCCCGTAGACAAGCATGACCGCAGCCTCTGTGCAGGTGACGACAGCCACGCCCGATCTGAGGACAGCCTTCATTCTGCGGTAATTCTCGGCACCGTAATTGTAGCCCATTATCGGCTGTGTGCCTGCGGCAAAGCCCTGATAGATGTAGTTGCCGAGCGAGAGCAGCTTCTGCGCAATGCCCATTGCAGCTACCGTCAGCTCACCGTAATCTACGGCAAGATTGTTGTTTACCACAAAGGCGGCCGAAGACAGCAGCGTTTCAAGCGAAGCGGGTATACCCACCCGATATATCTCCCCGAGTATCTTCCACCTCGGCGCGATAAATCGTACCGAAGGGCGCAGCAGCGTTCTGCCGCTGAGATAAAACAGCACCGAGGCAGCCATTCCTGCGCCGTTCCCGATGACGGTAGCCAGAGCAGCACCTCTGACCTGCATATCGAATGTGAATATGAACAGCGGGTCGAGCGCAATATTTACAAGTGTTCCGACGATCATTCCCACGATCGAATAATTCACCGAGCCCTCGCTCCGCAGAAACTGCCCGAAGGTATAATTCCCCATTGTAAAAATGCTGCCGATCAGCAGTATCCTTACATACTGCTCGGTATAGGCAAAGGTGTTTTCCTGTGCGCCCAGCCCCCTGACTATCTCGGGAAGAAAGATCAGCCCCGCAGCCGTTACGATCAGACTGTTGAAGGCGGTCAGCATAAAGCCCGATGTCAGCGTGCAGCGTGCCTTCTCGTTGTCCCCTGCGCCAAGACACCGAGCGGTCAGCGAGGAGGCACCTGTCCCGACGATGTTCGATACAGCGACCATCACCATCATCACAGGGTAGGCGAGATTTACGGCAGCAAGCTGGTAATCGTCGCGTGTAAGTCCGATAAAATAGGTGTCCACAAGATTATACAGCACCATTATGAACATTCCCATGATAAGCGGTATACCCATTTTCAGCACCGCCCTTGCAGGCTTTTCCTCGCTGAGAGTGTATATCCTTTTGTCTGTGCCCTTATCCTTCTTCGGCATTTTCTGCACCTTCATCTGTTATCTGAAATTTGAAAATTGATATTTGGCGTTTGATATGACAGTACGTTTCCGAGATCTAAAACTGCTTCTCCTGCTGCTCGTCTGCAAACGTCAGCTCCGCCATATCCTCGACCGCAGCCCTTGTCCCGTCGGTGAATACCAGCTCGCGCTTATAGCTGTCGTATATGCGCACCTCGCCCGTTTTGGTGATGTATCTGCCGCCCGATTTGCGCTCGTCGGGTATGAAGTATGTCAGCTTCACCGTCGGCCGTTCGTCAATAACAGCAAGCAGGCGGTTCAGGCTTTCGTTGAGAGCGGCAGCGCTGTCCTCGGTGAGCTCTGCTTTGCTGTCTACGAGCCTTGCAGTCTCTGCCACCGCATCACCGTAGCCGACGAGCGCGGCAAACGGGCTGAACTGTGCCGCTCTGTCGCTCATCGGCATAGGCGGGAGGTCGTCATACTGCGGTCTTGTAAGATGCTTTATGTCATCGTACCTGTCGTGCATATTATCCCTCCGTTAAAGTCTGCACAGCATTATGTATTCCTCGTCGTTCTCACCGACCGTCCTGAATCCTGCCCGCTCATACATTTTCACGGCATAGTTCGCCTTCTGCACTGCCAGTGATGCCCGACTGTATCCTTCTGCCTTTAACAGCCCGAGCATCTCCTTCATCAGCTCTGTCCCGATGCCGCGGCCGCGGTATTCCTTGTACAGCGATATCGCAAACGACGGCGTGTCATCGTCAATGTGTCCGTAGTCGTCCATTATCCTTACCCATACCGCGCCCACTGCTTTTCCGTCGGCTTCCGCAATAAGGCAGTGATCTCCCCTGTGCTTTCCGAAGTCTTTTACATATACCTGCAATTCGGGCTGATATATTATCTCTCTCGGCGGCGCTTCCACACCCTCGGGTATGAAGATCGCTTCGTAAAGAAAGCTCTCGAGCAGCGGGTATTCGCTTTCCGTTATGGGTCTGATCATAAAGTCCCGATCGTTCCTGTTCATGCCTTGTGACCTCCTATCTGACGGTTGCGGTCCTTGGCGGTCGCACCCTCGGTGTAGTTCTTTCCCTTCAAAACCGAGTTCTTGCCGAATTTGTGCTTGATCTTCAGCACGGCTTCCTGTAGGGCGCGTTCCTTTTCATCGGCCTTTTCGCTCTCCCTGATCGACTGCTCGGTCTGCATATTGAAAAAGTCAAGCTGTTCATAGCTCTCGCTTTCGGGAACATCTTCCTCACGCATCACATTGCAGGCAACAAGATTTATCCGTCTGGCAAGCAGGCTCTTGTCAATTATCCTGTCAAACAGCTCCATAACAGCGTCTACCATTTTCTTGGTGGACGAGGTGTGTCTGTCAAGATTCTGTGTGCCGTGTGCGTGCTTGGGTACCTCTCTGCCGTACCAGTCCCTGACCGTCTCGCCCTTGTAGCTGCCGCCTGCAAGGCTCTCGCGGTCATAGCCTACGGTCAGCACGAGCTGATCTGTCACAAGTCCCTTGTCCACAAGGTCGAGCGACAGCATATCAGCCATTTCCCACACGATAAGCCGCGTCCGTTCATAGCCGCACGGCTCCTGCAATACCTGCCCCGAGGTAATGCTGCTGCTTGAAGGCTTGTATGCCTTGACATCGGCGATGGTAGTCGGCTCAATGCCCCAGGCATGGTCTATCAGCAGCTCTGCATTCTTGCCGAACACTTTATACAGCTTGCCGATATGATATCGGTCAAGCGACCACCTTGCTATGTCTCCCATCGTATTGATGCCGAGTGACTCAAGCTTTTGGGCTGTGCCTTTGCCCACTCTCCAGAAGTCTGTGATCGGTGTGTGTGTCCACCAGTTCTCCTTGAAGCTTTCCTCATCAAGCTCCGCGATACGCACTCCGTCCTTATCTGCGGGGATATGCTTTGCGACGATATCCATAGCAGCCTTGCAGAGAAACATATTCGTGCCGATGCCCGCAGTAGCCGTGATGCCCGTAGCTGCAAGCACGTCCTGTATAAGCATACGCACAAACCCGTGACCGTCTGTCTGATAGGTCTTGAGATACCCCGTCGCGTCGATAAACACCTCATCAACAGAATATGCAAAGATATCCTCAGGTGCAACGTATTTTAGATAGATGCCGTAGATATCGGCGCTCACTTTCATGTAGCGGGCCATCTGCGGTGTCGCAACAACATAGTCAAGCGCAAGCGAGGGATCCTTGACAAGCTCCGAGTAGATAAAGCTCTTGCCCGTCAGCTGCTTGTTCGGGGCATTCCTCCTGCGTTTTTCGTTCACCTCTTCTACCCGCTGTATCACCTCAAACAGCCTTGCCCTGCCCGAGATGCCGAAGCTTTTGAGCGACGGTGAAACTGCAAGGCAGATCGTCTTTTCGGTGCGGCTTTTGTCGGCAACCACAAGATTTGTGTCAAGCGGGTCAAGCCCACGTTCCACGCATTCAACACTTGCGTAAAATGATTTCAGGTCGATCGCTGCATATATTCTTTTCATACTCCGCCCCCTTTCGCGGGACTCCCGTTTTGCTGCATATTCCTTCTGTTTTATTATACCACATTCGGAACCGTATTTCAACCCGTTGTGATAATGCGGTCGCAGCGGCGACGGCGGGGTCGGACATAATGAAGGAGGGCTTGATCGAGAGAACACATAGCTCATATCTCTGTCACGGGAATGCGGGTGCCCATGTTCTTTACTAAACCCTGCAAAAGACGCTGCGGCTGATCCTCGATGCACACACAGTGGATCGACCAACGGGAGCGTCCCGTGAACTAAAAAGCCAAAAGTCAAAAAATAAAAAACAAAAAGAAAAAAGTTATAAAATCAGTAGACAAATGGGAGAAGATGTGTTATAATTATAGTATGCGGGTATGGCGGAATTGGCAGACGCGCCAGATTTAGGTTCTGGTGCCAAAAGCGTGCAGGTTCAAGTCCTGTTACCCGCACCA
>CAMOFU010000196.1 GCA_946613705.1 uncultured Clostridia bacterium | reverse complement strand
AAAGAGGGATTTGACTTTTTGTACCTTATATGTTATAATTAATTGTTGAAAGCATCACATTTGGGAGTTGTGTATATGGATCAGAGCAGGATAAGAAATTTCAGCATAATCGCACATATAGATCACGGCAAATCAACGCTCGCCGACCGTATCCTTGAGCTGACCGAGACGGTCGCTCTGCGTGATATGGAGGCGCAGCTGCTCGACAATATGGATATCGAGCGGGAGCGCGGCATAACGATCAAGGCGCGTGCCGTGCGGATGACCTACCATGCCGATAACGGCGAGGACTATGTCTTTAACCTTATCGACACCCCCGGGCACGTTGACTTCAACTATGAAGTCTCGCGTTCGCTGGCAGCCTGCGAGGGGGCTATACTCGTCGTTGATGCATCGCAGGGGATCGAGGCACAGACGCTTGCCAACACCTACCTTGCGATCGAGCATGACCTCGAGGTGCTGCCCGTTGTCAACAAGATAGACCTCCCCTCTGCCGACCCCGAGAGAGTCTGCGCCGAGGTCGAGAACATCATCGGCATACCCGCGCTCGATGCCCCCCGCGTTTCCGCAAAAATGGGCACCAATATCCGCGAGGTGCTGGAGCGTGTCATAACCGATATACCTGCGCCGAAGGGCGATGACAGCGCTCCGCTCAAGGCACTGATCTTCGACAGCTATTATGATTCGTATAAGGGCGTTATCGTGTTCGTCAGGGTCATGGACGGCTGCGTGAAAGCGGGCGACAGGATAAAGATGTTTGCCACGGGTGCCGAGTTCCAGACCACCGAGATCGGTTATATGGGCGCTACCGATCTTGTGCCCGTGGGCGAGCTGCACGCGGGAGAGGTAGGCTATATCGCTGCCTCGATCAAATATATCGGCGATACTCGGGTCGGCGATACCGTGACTGATGCCGATACCCCATGCGCCGAACCGCTCGCGGGATATAAAAAGGTGAATCCGATGGTGTTTTCGGGCATCTACCCCGCCGACGGTGCCAAGTACCCCGATTTGCGCGATGCCCTCGAAAAGCTGATGCTCAACGATGCGTCACTGTCCTTCGAGCCCGAGACCTCTGTTGCTCTCGGCTTCGGCTTCCGCTGCGGCTTCCTCGGACTGCTGCATATGGAGATCATTCAGGAGCGCCTTGAGCGGGAGTATAACCTCGACCTCATCACGACTGCGCCGTCTGTTATATATAAGGTGAACCTTACCGACGGCACGACCGTATATATAGACAACCCCACCAACTATCCCGACCCTGCGTCTATCGCCTCTGCCGAGGAGCCTATGGTCAAGGCGGATATCCTTTCGCCGTCGGAGTTCGTCGGCAATATAATGGAGCTCTGCCAGGAGCGCCGCGGCACCTTCAAGAATATGACCTATCTTGACGAAACAAGAGTCGAGCTGCACTACGAGCTGCCGCTCAACGAGATAGTATATGATTTCTTTGATGCACTGAAATCCCGCACCCGCGGCTATGCATCATTCGACTATGAGATGATGGGCTATGCGCCCAGCAAGCTCGTCAAGCTCGATATCATGCTCAACGGCGAGGTGGTGGACGCGCTGTCGTTCATCGTACACACAGATAAGGCATACCAGAGAGCAAGGCGCATCGCGGAGAAGCTGAAGGAGAATATCCCGAGACAGCTCTTTGAGGTGCCGATACAGGCGGCTATCGGAGGCAAGATCATCGCCCGCGAAACGGTTAAGGCAATGCGCAAGGACGTGCTTGCCAAGTGCTACGGCGGCGATATAACCCGAAAGAAGAAACTGCTCGAAAAGCAGAAGGAGGGCAAGAAGCGTATGCGCCAGCTCGGTACCGTAGAGGTGCCGCAGGAGGCGTTTATGTCCGTACTGAAGCTCGATGAATAAGGAGCCCGAACAGGAATGGCAGGGAGGCATTTGCAATGGCGGTAACAATGGAGAGAAAGAAGAATCTCTTTGAGAAGCTTGCACCGCTCTGGGCGGTCATAATGATGGGGCTGCACGTCGGCGCGATACTGTACACATATTTTATCTCGGATTCCTTTGATGCGCTTAACAACTACACATCTTTTATAAGGTATATCATCTGGGCGGCGACGGTGCTTGCCGCACTGTTCAGCTTCGTGCCCGACAGCATCACGGCTATAGTGCGGCATACTATGTTCTATCTGCTCTCGGGAGCGGTGTTCGTGGGTGTGCTGTACTGGTATGCAAACAACCGCTTCTCTGAGGAGGATGCCGAAGCCCGCGCACTGCTGGCGCTTTTTATGAGCGGCTACACGGATACCGATTATGTTCAGCATTATGTTGAATACGCGATCTACAGCACCCTCGGACTCAGCGCGGCGGTCGCAGCCTTCTGCGCAGTAAAATATCACCTGTCATCAACAAGCTGGATAAAGAAGCATATCAGATAATAGATTACTTACAGGATACACGGAGGAATGCAAATGAGTGAAACTATCGGATTTAACGACAATGCGGGAACGAAAGACACCCTCGGTATGTTGAGCCGCTGCAAGGGGATAGCCGAGTTCATGAGCAAATGCAGTATGCCGATGACGCTGGCGATACAGGGCGACTGGGGAGCGGGAAAGACCACCTGTATGCAGCTCATCGAGGAACAGCTGAAGGAGATGAACAAACCGAAGAAGCTCTGCCTGATAAAATTCAACACATGGCAGTTTTCCGTCATCGGCGACGGCAGTAAGCTGATATACGATCTGCTGTATGTTATGACCAAGGAGCTCGGCGAGGCGGCAGCGGACTTTAAGGACAAGGACGATGATAAGGTCAGCGGACCGCTGCAAAGTCTGAAGTCCGCAGGAAGAAAGCTGAGGTTCCTCGGCACCGCACTTGTAAACATAGGGAAAGAATACCTGCTCGATACCGACGGCGGAAAGATATTCGGCGGCGTGGCAGATACAGCCAAGAGCTATCAGCTCGGTGACAGAGAGGGCGCTAAGACTGCTTCGGCAGAGGAGCTGTTCGACAGCATCACTCAGACGGTGTTTGAGCTGAAAGCCCGCGTCAAGGAGGTCGTTGATTCGATCATTGCAAGCGGTGAGGTCGGGGACAGGGTGTATGTCTTCATCGACGATCTGGACAGGCTTGAACCGCGCCTTGCTGTCGAGCTTATGGAGTGCCTTAAAAACTTCATGGACTGCGATGGGCTGGTGTTCGTGCTTGCGGTAGACAGAGAGGTGGTAGACAGCGGCCTGAGATCAAAATACGGTGAGGGCTTCGACAAGGTCAAGGCGCGCAAATTCTTCGATAAGCTGATACAGGTGCCGTTCTCGCTGCCCGTCGGGTCGTATAGTTTAAGCTCCTATCTGGAAAGCGGGTTCGTCAAGGACACGAATAAGGTGGGTGAATACATCTCGCTGCTTGAATGCTTCAAGGTCAAAAATCCCCGCACGATAAAGAGGACATTCAACGCTTTGCAGCTCAACGAATGCATAGTAAAACAGACTCCCGACACAGGCGAAAGCGGAGAGCTCTCTCCCGATAAACGGCTAAGGCTCTATTCGCTGCTGCTTTTGCAGATGGAGCTGCCCGAGGAGTATAAGTGGCTGCTCACGCTGGCTGAGGAATACCGCGATCAGGTGAAGAATGGCAATGCGGACGGTTTTGTAGCCAAGCTGAAACAGCTGCTTGACCCGTCTGTTCATCCCGAGCTTGAGCAGCTCCGCTCGGAGTGCATCATCTGTGTGATAGACCTGTTCTGGAAATTAAGCGAGGATCAGCCCCCCGCTCCCGAAACGGTCAAGGAGCTTACGGAGCTTGTCGTCCGCTCGAACGAGACTGCTTCGGTGACCATAGATGTGCCGCTGAAACGCATCAGGACGATGAGGGAATTGTATCATACCCTGCAAGGAAATCAAAGCATCGTTTTCTCCGATGACTGGGAGCTGCTTGAAGATGATTCCTCAAGCAGCAGATCGTCTTTGACACTTTCTGCCTCGGTCGGCGGCACCGAAAGAGTAAAGCTCAACTGGTATGGCGGCAATAAGCTGCTGAATCTTACGTTGTATTCCGAACTCGGCGAGGAACAGATGCTCGCAGGTGCAGAAGAGCATTTCGTCAGAGCCGGAATCCGCTCCGACGATCAGGAGAGCAAATACAGCTATTACTTTGCACTGAACAGCAGCGGATCCCGCATCACACTGTCTAACTTCGAGCATTATAAACCCGGCTGCCCGATAGATAAGCTGCTTAAAAATTGCGGCCTGATCTGATACAGGCTATTGCATTTTGCGGGATAGTGTGATATAGTATATAATATAATATGACTATCCCGTTGGCTCACCAAAATGCAGTTTGGCGGGATAATAGATAATGGATAGTTGATAATGAAGGTGTCCG
>CAMOFU010000195.1 GCA_946613705.1 uncultured Clostridia bacterium | reverse complement strand
GGGCGCAGGCAGTAATCGAGCTGATCCTCATGCTCCTTGATGCTTTTCGGTATCTCTACCGGCTTGTAATGGAAATATTTGAGTATATCATCTATAGCCTGCTTGGTGATTATGTGGTCGTCGCTTATCTTTGCGGCAGACCGCTTGCCTAAAACTATTCCTGCTGCACGGAGGAAGGAGTCCTCAAACAGCTGCTGATCGAGGTCGCTGCGCTGTCTGATCTGTTTATCAAACCAACCCAAGATCCTTACCTCCTTTATTCGTTGGTGACAAGCTCGGTATAAGCGCCGCCGAGAGCCATAAGCTCCTCATGCGTTCCGCGCTCAACGACCTTGCCGCGTTCAAGCACAATTATCTCATCACAGTCGCGGATAGTCGAAAGCCTGTGGGCAATGACTATGCAGGTGATGCCACGTTCCTTTATCGACCTTACCACTTCGTATTCGGTCTTTGCATCGAGCGCCGAGGTGGCCTCGTCGAGAATTATTATCGAGGGATCCTGCGCGAGCACACGGGCTATCTCCATTCTCTGCCTCTGACCGCCGGAGAGGTCAAGGCCGCCCGAGGTGAGCTTGCACTGATAGCCGCCCTCACGCTGCATTATGTCGTCATGCAGCTGGGCATCTCTTGCTGCGAGTATCATCTCGAAGTCCTTGATCGACTCGTCCCACATCTTGATATTCTCGGCGATAGTTCCCTCGAAGATCGTTATATCCTGATCGACTCCCGCCAGCGAGCCGGTCATAACGCTTCTCGGCAGCTCCGAGCGCTTCTTGCCGTCGAAGAGTATCTCGCCCTCCCACGGGTCGTAAAGGCCGGAGATCAGCTTTGAGAGCGTGGATTTTCCGCAGCCGGAGGTGCCGACGAAGGCGACACGTCCGCCCGGCTTTATCGTCATCGAGAAATCGGTTATCAGCGGGTCGGCGAGCCTTGAATAGCCGAAGCTGATATTTTTCAGCTCGATATTTCCCCTGAGCTTTCTGAGCGTCTGCTCCTCATCGGTATCCTCGACCGCATTCTTGTCCGAGGGATACTCCATAACGTCCTCAACGCGCTCCATCTGCGTGCGCATCTCCTGAATGGTCTGTCCGGCCGAGATGAGCGTCATTGCGGGGTTCATGAATGCTCCCAGGAAGCCCTGGAACATTTGCAGCGCACCGAGCGTGAACTCGCCGTTCATCACGAAATAGATGCCCATTACCATAACGGCATAGTCCGCGACCGTTGTGAGGAACATCGGTATCATGCCGAGGAAATAGTTCATCTTGGCGGACTTGACCTCCTGCGCATTTACAGAGGCCTGATAGCCCGCCCATTTCTGGAAGAAGCCGTTTTCTGCGCCGCTCGCCTTGATCGTTTCGATCATCTCAACGCCTGCGACGGTCGTTGCGCCGAGCTTGGCGCTGTCACGCTGCATGACGCGGGTTATGTTTATCCTCTTGTTCGAGATCATCCGCGACATGAAGATATTCAGCACCAGAGTGCTGAGGCCTATCGCCGTAAGTATAAGGCTCTGCTTGAGCATCAGCACGAGATAGAACACCATCATCACGGTATTCAGCAGCAGCGGTGCGAACGTGCTGACGAGGGTCGAGGCGATATTGGCATTGGTCGCCTGTCTGGACTGGATATCTCCCGCCATTCTCTGCGAGAAGAACTCCATCGGCATATGCAGCACCTTCCACATATACGAGGTACTGCCGAGGACGGTCATCTTGCCCTTGATCTTCAGACTGTAGATCGTCTGCGCCCACTCAACGATGAGCTGCAGAAGTCCCAGCACCGACAGCACGGCGATGAACGGCACGAGCCAGTTCCGGTTCTGTCCGGTGAGCAGTCTGTCCATGAATATCTTCGACATAATGGGGCTGATGATGCCGAACAGCGAGGTGATAACTGTGGTGAGCATCACGAACGCGACAGCTGCTCCCGCGCCGATAAGGCGCTTTCTTGCGAAGGTGAGCGTGCTCTTTTTCTTGCCGCTCGGAACAAAGCTCTCTGACGGCGTGATGTTCAGCGTTATGCCTGTGAACGCCTTGTCGAACTCCTCGGGCGGGACCTTAACGAAGCCCCTTGCGGGGTCGTTGATGCAGGCATACTTCCCCTTGAAGCCGTCGAGCACCACAAAATGGTTGAAGTTCCAGTGTATGATGCAGGGGAATTTTCCCTTTTCCCTTATCGACTTGGGTGTACGGGTGAACACCTGCACCTTGAAGCCGTAGCTTTTTGCCGCCTTTGAGATATTCTTTGCATTCGAGCCGTCGCGCGAAACGCCGCAGTCGGCTCTCACCTGCTCAAGCGGCACCCATTTTCCGTAATAAGCCATTACCATTGCCAGCGAGGCCGCGCCGCACTCGAGCGCTTCAAGCTGCATGATGACAGGCACCTTGGCGCTGCCCTTGGTAACGGTAGGCTTTACCTTGATGTTTTTTTCACTCATAAGCAAGCCTCTTTATTCAAACAGAAATTTTATCGGGTGAATGCTTTCGGTAACGACCTTGACATCGTATTTTCCGTCAGCCTTGTCGATAGGAGCCTGTGCGACCTTTCTGCCGTATTCGTCCTTCTCGACGGTGGTTATGCTGTATTCCTCGTCGCCGATGCGGACGGTCATTCCCGTGCCGAGATCGCCGCCCGAGCCGTCGGTTATCATTATCTGCGCCGTTCCGTTCTCGATGACGGCAACGCCGTCGCTGACCGTTTCAAGGTTGCCGACCATGCTCCAGGCAAAAAGCCCGCAAAGCAGGACTATCACCGCAACGAGCAGCAGCCATATTCCGGGGTTCGTTACCCTGAGAAAGCTGTTGAGCTGCTCGGGAGAGGTTATCCTTTCAATGGATTTCTGCCGGAAAAAACCGGGATTTTGCTCTGCCATATAATACTCCTCCGATCAAATTATATATATCATCTGAAACCGCACCCCGAGAACGGGCAAGGATCGGACATACGCTCCTGCGAGGCTCGCAGGGGGGCGATCTCAATGCTGTTACTGCGCCTCAAGCTCATCTATCTGCGTGCTGTTCCTCCAGCCGTCCATGACCTCGCGCACCTTATAGTACCAGCCGTTTTCATAGAATACGCACTTTGAAAGATCCGAGCCGTTCCGGTCGCCGGTGAACAGCAGCCCGAGCGCGGGACAGCCGCCGTTGCAGTATTTGAACATCTTGCATTCGGCGCATTTGCTGTTCGCCTTGGCGAGCTTGTAGAGGTTCTTGCAGACCTCTTTGCTGTAATCGCTGTCGGTAAGAAGCTCCTTCAGCGGGGTCCTGTGCAGGTTGCCGAGGTGGATCCCATGCTCCTCGAAATAGCCTGACATTTGCAGGCACGGCACGATGTCGCCGCTCGAGGTAACGCCCACCATTCCGCGGTTGCCCTTGCAGACGGGGTCGGTCGCCTTCATATCGCCGCTCGCGCACAGCACAGCATCAAGACTGTAGCTGCGGCTCACGGGATATGCCCTTAAAAACTGCCAGATGATAACGTTCATGCTTGTGTCCATTTTTTTGTACTCCTGCATGAATTTCAGCATCTCGGTATAGTATTGCTCAAGGCTTAAGCAGCTGTCGGGGGCATTGGTTATCCACCTGATGACCTCGGTCGTCCTTATCAGACGCAGGGTCGAAACGCCGATGCTGCTGAGCTTTTTGGCAGTGTCAAGAAGAGTATGCAGGTTCCTTCGGTGTACCTGCGTCTGCGACATTACGCGGAAGCCGTTTTTGATGCACAGCTCCATTGCCGCAAGCGTTCTCTCCTCGGCGCCCTTGCGGTCGCGCATCCAGTCGTGGCAGCCGATGCCGTCGAATGATATCTTTATCATCGGCCGGCAGCCGATGCTCTTCATTCTGTCGAGCTTTTCCTGCGTGATGAAATAGCCGTTGGTATTAAGCTCCTCAACGAACATTCCGCGCTCGTATATCGCCTCGATAAGCTCCATGAACTGCGGGTGGAGCATCGGCTCGCCGCCGGTTATCGTAAAGGCGTTCACGCCGCAGTCCCGCGCCTGATCGAGCAGGTCAAGCGCCTCGTCATAGCTCCACTCGGTCATTATCGGCGCATTGTCCGCCGCATTGAAGCAGTGCAGGCAGTTGAAGTTGCACTTCCCGGTTATCATGAAATTCATCTTCGGGAAATAGCGGTTCTCACAGACCCGAAGCGCCGACCAGCTGCTCGGTGCGTGCCCTTTTACGCACTCCTCGATAAGTCCGCGATATACCAGCGTGTCGATAAACGGCGAGGGCTCGATATCCTGCTCGCCGTCACAGCGAAGCAGCAGCTCGAAATCCTCCTCCGAAAGCCCCTTTGCATAGGGGTCGTTTTTGATGTAGTACGCCCGCGGCACGAATTTCCAGCTGCGAAGCGCGATGTTATCCTTGATCCTATAGTACATTCATTTCACCTTGAAA
>CAMOFU010000194.1 GCA_946613705.1 uncultured Clostridia bacterium | reverse complement strand
TAATGATTCGGAAGAAGGCTGATACCATGACAATAAAGATCACACCCTCGCTGCTTTCGGGCAGCGTTGATATCCCTGCCTCAAAGAGCGTTGCTCATCGGCTCATTATCGCGGCGGCGCTCGCACACGGGGAGTCGGTCGTAGGCAACGTCTATCCCTCGAAGGATATCCTTGCTACGATCGGTGCTATGAAAGCCCTCGGTGCAGAGATCACGCTTGACGGCTATACCGCGCATATCAAGGGCATCACCGAGCCGCCGAAGGAAGCACATATCGACTGCGGAGAGAGCGGCTCGACGCTGCGCTTTATTATCCCGATAGCCGCGGCACTCGGCGTTGAAACTGTGTTTGAAGGACACGGCAAGCTCCCCGAAAGACCTGTAACACCGTATCTTGAAGAGCTGCCGCACCACGGAGTCAGGTTCCGCTATCACGGGACGATGCCCTTTGAGGTCGGCGGGAAGCTGTCGGCAGGGGTGTATAGGATCAGTGGGAATATCTCGTCGCAGTTTATTACGGGGCTGATGCTTGCGCTTGCAGCCGTAAAGGGCGAGAGCAGGATAGAGCTGACTACAAGGCTTGAAAGCAGGCCGTATGTTGATATCACGGTCGGCTGCCTTGAGAGGTTCGGCTGTAAGGTCGTATCGGACAGCAGCGGCTTTACCGTCTTGGGAGGCGGACTTGTCGGCTGCGGCTGCACTGTTGAGGGCGACTGGTCACAGGCGGCATTCTTTGAGGTCGCTGATGCGCTCGGGAGCAGGGTCGCAATTAATGGACTGAATGTAAATTCGTATCAGGGAGACAAAAAAATCCTTGAAATTTGCAGAGAAATAGTGTATAATAAAAATGGCGGATTGTTACCGTTTGAGCTCGATTGCTCCGATATCCCCGATCTTGTGCCGATACTTGCGGTGCTTGCCTGCTTTTGTGATGGCGAGAGCCGCATAACCAATGTCGCAAGGCTGCGGATAAAGGAGAGCGACAGGCTCGCCGCAGTCTCGGATTGTCTTAACAGGCTCGGCGGCAAGGTCAGGGCATTTGACGATATGCTCGTTATCGAGGGTGTAAAGTCGCTTGCGGGCGGCGAGGCCGACAGCTTCAACGATCACCGCATTGCTATGGCGATGGCGATCGCCTCGACAAGATGCACAGCACCGCTGATCTTACACGGTGCTGAGTGTGTTTCAAAATCCTATCCCGATTTCTGGGAGGACTTCAGGCGGCTCGGCGGTAAGGCGGAGATGTCGGAATGATCTATTTTACCGGAGATATCCACGGCGGGCTCGATATACAAAAGCTCGGTGCGGGAAATCTGAAAAGACGCGGCATTAAGCTGACCGAGGACGACCTTGTTATCATAGCGGGCGATTTCGGGCTGCCCTTCCTTGACAAAGATATCGAGGAATATGAGAACGGCAGGAGGAACGAGTACAGCTATTGGATAGAATGGCTCGCGGAGAAGCCGTTTAAGGTGCTTTGGGCGGACGGCAATCACGAGAACCATGCCTGGTGGGCGAAACAGCCCGTCAGCGAGATGTTCGGCGGCAGAGTGCAGATACACCCGCACGCAGGAAATGTGATACATCTTATGCGCGGCGAGATCTATGAGATAGAGGGAAAACGGGTGCTTGCCTTTGGCGGCGCGGTCTCAACAGATCAGCAGTACCGTACCGAGGGCGTGACATGGTGGCCCGAGGAGCAGGCGGCCGATGCCGATATCGCCAATGCCGAGAGGAACCTTGACCGCGTCGGCAGAGAGGTTGACTATATTGTCACGCACACTATGCCGATGAGCAGGGTGATCGCCGAAAGGTTCATGCCTGTTTCGGACAGGGGAGCGGAGTATTTCGACAGGCTGATGAGTACCGTCAGCTACAAGGTCTGGGTCTGCGGGCATTTCCATGTTGACAGCCTGCTTGACAATGCTCTGTGTATACTATATAATGAAGTAGTGTCGGGCGAGACTCTTGAAAGCATTATTGAGCGCAGGAGATCAAGATGAAGAGGAGAGGTCGCAGATAAATGGAAAAGGGCAGGATACTCGGCGCGGCAGTGAGCCTGATCCCCGATGATAAGGGGAGGATACTTCTGGTGAAGCGCTGCGACTGCGGCAAGTGGGGCTTGCCGGGCGGGCTGATGGAGTTCGGCGAAACGCTTGAAAAGGCTGCTGTGCGCGAGGCTAAGGAGGAAACGGGGCTCGATATCGCTGTCGATGAGCTGTGCGGTGTCTATTCGGGCTTTATTTCGCGCAGGACGGGCAATCAGCCGATAACTGCGTCGTTTACAGCCCATGTCATAGGCGGAGAGCTTTTCTGCGACCACGTCGAGACAGACGAGCTCGGGTGGTTCGGCGCGGACGAGCTGCCCGAGATCTACAGCAGCCAGCATATCGTTATGATAGAAGATTATTTCAGCGGCGCCAGAGGCGTTTGCAGATAAACAGCAGGAGCTGTTAATCCTAAGAATCGGAGGAAAAACAATGTCATCTACTTGGAGCAATAAAATTTCATTTTCCGTTTTCGGAGAGAGCCACGGACCCGCCATAGGCGTGTGCATGGACAACGTTCCTCCCGGAGAGAGCATTGACCTTGAAAAGATAATGGAATTCATGGCTCGCCGCGCCCCCAAGAAGGACGGTACCACGACCGCAAGGAACGAGAAGGATCTGCCGCAGATAATGTCGGGCTACTTCAACGGCAAGACTACGGGAACTCCGCTCTGTGCGTTCATAAAGAATACCGATCAGCATTCGACCGATTATCTGAAGCTTTCAAAGCTTGCAAGACCGGGTCACGCGGATTATACGGGTGCGCTGAGGTACCGCGGATTCTCCGATCCCCGCGGCGGCGGCCATTTCTCGGGCAGGCTTACGGCGCCGCTCTGCTTTGCGGGCGCGGTCGCAGGTCAGATACTCGAAAGACGCGGGATATATGTAGGGGCGCATATCGCCGAGATACATAGGATAAAGGACGATAGCTTTGACCCGATCAGGACAACAAGAGATGATATCATTGCGATGAGAAAGCGCGATTTTCCGACGATAAGCGAGCGCAAGGGCAGAATGATGATAAATGATATCAAGAAGGCAAAGGAGTGCGAAGACAGCGTCGGCGGTATCGTCGAGTGCATTGCCGTGAATGTTCCCGCAGGTATCGGTTCGCCGATCTTTGACGGGCTCGAGAATTCGATAGCACAGCTCATGTTCGGTATACCCGCTGTAAAGGGGCTGGAGTTCGGTGCAGGCTTCAACGCTGCAAGAATGCTCGGCAGCGAGAACAACGACGAGTTCTACGTCAACGATCAGGGTCACGTTGTTACCAGAACAAATTTCCACGGCGGTATACTGGGCGGCATCTCTTCGGGTATGCCGATAACGCTCAGAGTCGCCTTCAAGCCCACTCCGTCGATCTCGCGTCCGCAGGATACTGTCGATTATTCCGCAATGAAGAATGAGACTATCGCTATCAAGGGAAGGCATGACCCGTGCGTTGTTCCGAGAGCTGTTCCCTGTGTTGAGGCTGTCGTGAATATCGCACTGCTCAACCATATGCTCGATTACCCCAATTTCTGACCGAAAGAAGGCTGCCTGTTGGATAACACTTTTAACGGTTTATCTGCGGATATTATTAATGTTTATAACCCGCGCGATGTTTATGAGGTGAAGATCCTGCTGGCTTATTTTCTCAACAGGATCGACCGTCCCGTGACCCCCGCCCAGATGCTTGAGATAATCAGAAGCGATGATACAGTGAGCTATTTTCTGTATGTAGAGGCGGTCGAGCAGATGCAGAAAAACGGCACGCTTGCATTGGTGGAAAAAGAAGGCACCGAGTATTTTGTGCTTACCGATGCAGGCAGGGAAGGCGCGGAGGACTTTAAGGAGCTTGTCAGCAAGTCGGTTCGCGACAGGGTCTATGCCGCAGGCTTGAAGCTGTTTGCAAGACTGCGTGCCGAGAGCGAGATGAACTTCGAGATAACACCGCTCAAAAACGGCTGCACCGTGCATTGCTCTCTTGCCGACGGCGATGTTACTATGCTTGATCTTAGCCTGTATGCACCCGATGCCGAGCAGGCGGAGTTTATCAAATCTCATATCCTCAGGAACCCCGCCGAGTTTTACAGCAAGCTGCTTGATTATGTTATCACCAACGAGGAATATGTGCCGAATCTCAATGAATAGCTGTGTAAAGTCTGCTTTTTGTGCAGACTTTATTTGTCTCGTTGTGCAAAAAAGCAAAGAACATGGCTCGATAGTATAGCGCTGGTTGTGCAAAACGTAAAAAGTCAAAAAAGCCCTTGACATTTGAGGCAAGATGTGATAAAATAATAAAGCTGTCGGAAATGACGGCAACGGCATCTTGAAAATTGAATAACAACGACGAAACAAAAACCCTTGAGAGATT
>CAMOFU010000193.1 GCA_946613705.1 uncultured Clostridia bacterium | reverse complement strand
GTTTTGTCATCACAGTAATGAGTACGGCCACTGCCGTGATACACAGATAAAACAGCAGCTTCATCCCCAGCTTCAAGGCTAAGAACCCGCCGGCCGTAAGCTGATAAGGGCAGTATTCAAAGCCCTCGAACTGCTGTATGGGCAGCGAGAGGTCGGCTATCCCGAAGCAGGTCATGCCCACGGTAAGCTGACAGACAGCCGTCACTGTCACCACCGCCGCTGTGACCGTGTATGCCGCTCCGAGCTGCGGGAAGAACAGCCGAGCCTTGCTTTTGTACCGTGTCCCGATCACGGGATAGGTGCCTGCCGCCCGGTCAAGGGTGAACATCCTCACCGCGATAATGACCGCCAGCAGCAGCATCGCATAGTCCCAGTATGTGTTGTCCAGCGAGATCAGCAGGTCGCCGAGCTTCCCGCTTTCGGTGAGCCTCAGGCCGATGACAGTGTTGTATTTCTCCGCCGCAAGCTCGTTGAGGGTGATGACGCTTTGATCGGGGTCGGCCTTGACCTTCTCCTGCTCTGCCGCGGCTATGGAATCAGTGATAAGCCCGCGGCGGTGCGCGGGAAAATCTCTTTCGATATAGGTGAGCCTATCCTGCACACCGATGCACATGAACAGCTCGTTCAGCATATCTGCGGGCGGCTCGTCCCCGCAGGCGCTTATCTGCCTGTTCAGCTCTGTTATGCGCTGCGAGATATAGGCTCCCACCTCTGCACGGCTCCTGCCCTCGGATACCTCTGCGATGAATTTCCTGCGCTCGTCAAAGAACTCGTTCCCGGGGGAAATGTATTTCACCGTGCGGAACACGAATACTCCGAACAGCGCCGCCGTTACCGCCGTACAGATAAGCATCAGCTTCGACGAGAACAGCTTTTTAAGCTCCCAGCCCATAGCTCACACCCCGTCCGTTTTGATCTCAAACTCCGCGCTGCCGTTTTTGAATATGAACATCACTATCCCCTCCGAGGGCAGCCACTGTCCGAAGCTGTCCTTCCCGGAATAAAGCTCGTCTATGACATAGAGCTTGTCGCTTTCCCTGTTCCATATCATTCGAGGGTGAAATTGCTCCTGCGGATAGACTATGCTTTCATCCTCCGCTGTTTCGGGGACGTCACTGCGGACAGTGCATGACAGATCGACTGTCCTTGTCTCCTTCGAGCCGAGGTCATAGACATACAGATCGGCGCTGTCCTCGCGGAAATGCTGATAATACACCGCCTTGTCCGTGATGATATATCCCACAGTGCAGTTTTCGATAAGCTGTACTGCGTTTTCTCCGCTGCTGTCTGCGTGCATAAGACAGGGTATGTCGTTTTCCCATTTCAGATAATAAAGCTCGTTGTCCTTTGTGCAGATACCGTTGACCTTATCTCCGAGCTTTGTGATCCTGTTGTCCGAGAGCCGGCAGGAAAACAGCTCAAGGTTTTCATTGGAGCAAAACAGATATTCGTCGTTCATACAGTAGGAGTATGTGTTTGAATCTGTCAGCTCCACAGGCTCGCCCGCAGTGCCGTTTTCGGGGTCGAAGGTGCAGAAATAGTTCGGTCCGAGAAGATACATTTTCCCATTGTGACAAAGCAAGCCCGCCAGCACCGAGGGGGCGTCCGGGAACATCCTCTTGCTAAGCTCTGTAGAATATCGGTTCATGTAAATGTCCTGCTGCTCGGTGCCGTCGAACAGCATCACCTTGCTGTCTCTGACGAAATATATCCCCTTTGACGACGCTGTGGAACAGCACATATTGATGCGGTCGATACAGCCGGGGCTGTTGTCTGCGTGGGCGCAGCCTGCCCTGTTGCAGAGGCGGTGAAGGCTGTCGGTTTTCGTGTCGAGCATGAAATTCCCTTTGTTTCCGTCTGCACCGTAAAGCCAATATACCCTTGACCCCACCGAGGACATTCCAAGCCGCATAATGTCGTAATCCTTTTCATCATATTCGGCAGAGCCCTCCGGGTCAAAGCCGAGGTCGGCGGTGCTGTCTGTAAGAGCCTGCTGTTCCTCACGCTTGCTGTCGAGATCAACATAACCCTCTTTACTGCCTTCGATCGTATCGGCACAGGCAGCAAGCATAAGCGCCGCGAGGATAAAAGGAATAATGCGTTTCATTTTCCTGTCACCCCCGCCAGATCAAAGGTCATGTCCATACCCTCAAATATCCCTGCCTTCAGATGATCGAGACCCTTGTCATTCTCCAGCTGCAGAAAATGCAAGGTCAGACTTTCGGCATCTGCGGGACAATATACGCTGCAGACGCTTGTACAGACAGTTTCGGAATACTCATTGTCGCCGCTCGAATAATAATGCCTTTCACCCTTTTCATCCAAAGTGTACATAAGCGGGAAGAGAGCTTCATACGGCTCGTTCTTATGCTCCTGCCGGTATGCCTCGGCTGCAGCCTCGTATTCGCTTTCCGTCATGCTTTTTGCATTAAGGGTCTCGGTATAGAAAATGTAGTCTCTCACAGCCTGTGAGTTTTTGATATAGTCCTTTCCGAAATCGTCAGCACCCTCCAGCGAGACGGTGTAGTTAAGCCTGCCGTCCTTGATCTCGTGCAGCTCAAGGGTCATTCTGAAATGGTCATTTTGAGTGACATAGCTGACTGCCTGCTCTGCCTTTTCTGTTATTGCTTCCACAGACGAAATGTCCTCGGGACGGTAATCACCGCCGCCGCTTTTTTCACTGATGTTATGCAGAGCCGCAGGAACGCCCACAGCCACCGCAGCCGCAGCTCCGACACCGATCAGCTTCACTGCAAGGCTCCTGCCCGCTACCCGCGCAGCACCCGAAGCCGCCGCGTGAGCATAGCTCCTATCTACTGTATTATTGAGCATAGCACCGAGCGGCACCGCCGCCGGCATCCCTCCCCTGCCGAACAGCTTTTCAAGCTCCCTGCGGATACGCTTCCGCGCCGTAAAGAGCTTCTGCGAGGCGTTATGTTCATTCGTCCCGAGAGCTTTTGCCACCTCCGGCACCGACATCTCGTCGTAATAATACAGTATCACCGCCGAGCGCTGATCGGGCGGCAGCCTGTTGATAACAGCTTTCAGCTGCTCCCTCGTCTCGGCGTTTGAAACATAGTCCTCCGGCAGCATGACAGGCTCATTGAGCGCCGCATCATTGACCGTATTTTCAAGCTGCTCGCTGTCCTCAAAATGCTCCGTCCGGGAGCAGTCTCTGTTGTATTTCACGCACCTGCTGTACGCGATAGAGTAGAGCCACCCGATGAACGACTCTCCTGATCTAAGCTCACCGATGCGCTCAAGCGCCGTAACAAAGGTCTCGGAGGTGATATCCCGCGCCGCATCGGAGCTGCCGATGTTCCGCTTTGCAAAGAAATACACCCTGTCCGAGAACTCGTTATACAGCGTCTCAAACGCCGTCCTGTCGCCCGCCTGCGCCCTCTGCGCAAGGGCTGTTATCTCTGCTCTGTTCATCTCCGTCAGCCTCCTTTCCCGGGTGGAATATGTCACGGTATATCGACCTTCGCTGGTCATCGGTCATAGCATCGTCGTACAGTGTAAGTATCTGTTTTATCAGCCGGTCAAGCGATAACACCGCCATATCCCCGCCCCCATTTTCTGCTTTCATATATATAGAGTTTTTTGGAGGCAAAAAATCATCGGCGATCTTCAGATTTGTATGACTGCACAGTTTTAACGCAGGCTGGTTGTGCATCTTGACAGAGGCATCGGGATCACAGCTCCGTTTTCTTCTGAAATAAACTGACCCGACGTGTTCCGCATCTTAGAGAGGCGTGTCGGGTGCTGTTCATATATTTAATATCTCCAATGTATGCCGAGGCGCTATGCCCCGGATCTTTTCATGTTCAGCCTTATCACAGTATCATTCATCCCCAAGGAAAGATCGTAACGGATCTCTTCGGCTATGCTTTGCAGCATTTTTGCATTGTCAAAACCGTATGTCAAGCTTTCATCACGTACCAAGGGGTCAAAGCCTACGCCCATATCTCTTATGGAAACAATAATATCTGTATCAGTTTGCCGGAGCATCACATCAATGACATCATTGGGGTCACGGTTTACCAAAGCTATACCTGTCAGCATCTCTTCAAGAGCCAGACAGGTTATCATCGCCGTGCGGTGATCTGTCCTGTCCTCGATATACTGTGAGATATCCCTTGTCTTTTGCACGATCTCCGGAATATCCATTCTTACTGAAAATCCGCACAGCCTGCGGTCATCCTTTTCGGGAAGCAGGAAAATGCGCTTGCCCGCGGCCTTGCTCCTTCGCATATCAAACAGCAGAAAGCCGATAATGAAAAGAACGGATAACGCCTCTGATACGATCAAGGCAGTCCATATCCCGGCCATTCCGAAATGCGGAGCCAGCAGATATGCCAGACCTACCGGAAGCAGCAGCCCTTCCAGCATCGTCACAAGCATTGAAAGCTTCTGCCTGCCGACAGCCTGAAAATAATAGTTCATCAGCAGCGTAAAGGCAA
>CAMOFU010000192.1 GCA_946613705.1 uncultured Clostridia bacterium | reverse complement strand
TTGAGGGCTTCAAGGACGGCGTTGCATTTGACGGCGGCAAGGCTGAGGACTTCGAGCTGGAGCTCGGCAGCGGTCAGTTCATTCCCGGGTTTGAGGATGCTATCGTCGGACATAATTCGGGCGAGAGCTTCGATATAAATGTTACATTCCCCGAGGAGTATCAGGTAGCAGATCTTGCAGGCGCTCCTGCCGTATTCAAGATCAACCTGAAGTCTATCTCCAAGAAGGAATACCCCGAGGTTGACGACGATCTGATCTCTGAGACTACCGATTTCGATACCGTGGATCAGTTCAAGGAGGATGCAAAGAAGAAGCTTGAGGAGGCTAACGATAAGGCTGCCGACAATGCAGTTGAGAACTACCTCTTCGATAAGCTCGTTGAGAACATGAAGGGCGAGATCCCCGAGGTTATGTATGATAACCGTGCAAATGAGATGGTGAACGAGCTTGCTATGAGACTTCAGCAGCAGGGTCTGAACCTTGATCTCTATATGCAGTATTCGGGTCAGACGGCTGAACAGCTCAAAAAGACATACATGGAGCAGGCAGAGAAGCAGGTGAAGCTGCGTCTTGCTCTGGAGCAGGTAGTCAAGAACGAGGGCATCGAGGCCACTGCTGAGGAGATCGAGTCTGAGATCAATACTATCGCTCAGAACAACAAAATCACTGTTGAGCAGGTAAAGCAGTATATCACAGAGGCAGACGTTGCCAAGGATATCGCTGTAGGCAAGGCTGTTGATCTTATCAAGAACAGCGCTGTTATAAAGTGATAAATATTGTCGAATAAAGTATTTTCGCCCGCGGTAGAAATTGCGGGCGAAATGTGTATCAAAGGGAGGTATTCACATGGCACTTATTCCTTACGTCGTTGAACAGACAAACAGAGGCGAGAGAAGCTACGATATCTATTCAAGACTTCTCAACGACCGTATCATCATGCTTTCAGACCCGATCGACGATGCTGTTGCAAGCGTGGTCGTGGCTCAGCTGCTCTACCTTGAAAGTCAGGACCCCGAGAAGGATATCGACCTGTATATCAACAGCCCCGGCGGTTCTATCACAGCAGGTATGGCTATCTATGATACCATGCAGTATATCAAGTGCGATGTTTCTACTATCTGCATCGGTATGGCCGCTTCCATGGGCGCGTTCCTGCTTTCGTCCGGTGCCAAGGGCAAGAGATTTGCTCTGCCGAATGCCGAGATCATGATCCATCAGCCCCTTATCGGCGGCGGCGGACTTTCGGGGCAGTGTACAGATATCAAGATACACTCCGATCACCTCGTAAGAACAAGAGATAAGATGAACCGTATCCTTGCTGAGAATACGGGCAAGTCTATCGAACAGATCGCGCAGGATACCGAGAGAGACAATTATCTCACCGCTGATGAGGCCATGGAGTACGGTCTTGTTGATAAGGTGATCGCTCACAGATAAGGTTCTTCGGAAAGGAGCTTTGAATATATGGCTAATGATGTTTACAGGCGCTGCAATTTCTGCGGAAAAAGTGAAGCAAAGGTACGGAATATGTTTTCGGCAGGGAATTACAGCATCTGCGATGAGTGTGTGCTCTATTGCTATGATATCCTTGCGGATCAGGGGATAGTTTCGCCCGCCGAGAAGAGCGCTCCCGATTTCGGAAGTGTTCCCGATGCTGCCGATAAGGGCATAACTCTGAAAAAACCTGCCGAGATAAAGGCTGTGCTCGATGAGTATGTTATCGGACAGGACGATGCAAAGAAGGCACTTTCTGTTGCAGTGTATAATCATTATAAGAGGATAATGTCGCTCGATGACAATACAGACGATGTTGAGCTCCAAAAATCCAACGTGCTGCTGCTCGGCCCTACAGGAACAGGAAAAACTTTACTTGCACAGACGCTTGCAAGGCTTCTGAACGTTCCGTTCGCAATTGCCGATGCGACCACGCTTACCGAGGCGGGATATGTTGGCGACGATGTTGAGAACGTGCTCACAAGGCTTATTCAGGCGGCAGATTATGATGTTGAAAGAGCCGAGAAGGGCATCATTTATATAGATGAGATCGACAAGATCGCCCGCAAGTCCGAGAACAAGTCGATAACCCGTGACGTGAGCGGAGAGGGCGTTCAGCAGGCTCTGCTGAAGATCGTTGAGGGCACTGTGTCCAACGTTCCTCCGCAGGGCGGCAGAAAGCACCCGCATCAGGAGTTTATCCAGATAGATACCAAGAATATCCTTTTCATCTGCGGCGGCGCCTTTGACGGATTGGAGAGTGTTATCAGCAAGCGCACCAACTCCTCCTCGATCGGCTTCGGCGGAGATATCCCGAGCAAGAATAAAGAGAGCAATGTGATGAAAAAGGTAATGCCGCATGACCTTGTAAAGTTCGGCATAGTGCCTGAGCTTGTCGGCAGACTGCCTGTTATCACGGTGCTTGATGAGCTTGACGAGGCTGCCCTCTGTCGTATCCTGACCGAGCCGAAGAACTCGCTCATCCGCCAGTATACAAAGCTGTTCAAGATGGACGGCATCGACTTTGTTGTCACCGATGATGCCAAGGAAGAGATCGCCAGAAGAACCATCGAGATGAAGACAGGCGCAAGAGGTCTGAGAGGTATATTCGAGGGAGTGCTTACCGACCTTATGTTTGAATCGCCTTCCGACCCGTCTATCTCCCGCATCACGATAAATGCCGATGTGGTCAAGGGCAATAAATCTGCCGAGATCGAGCACACTATCAGGGAAAAGCAGGGTGCGTGAGCTGTTCTTGCCGAACCGATATCGACAGATAACAAACAATTACAATTAACAATTAACAATAAAAAGCAGAGCGCTAAAGCTCTGCTTTTGTTGCAGTTGTATACATTAATACTGCGCTTGTGTGCTGAGAGGTTCAAGCTCGGAAAGATCGTAGGGGGTCTTCTGATAAACGCAGTAGTTCAGCCAGTTGGCATACATCAGATTTGCCGAGCAGCTCCAGTTGAATATCGGTGTCTGCGTCGGGTCATCATCGGGGAAATAATTGTATGGCACCTTGATATCGAGCCCCTTGTTCAGATCGCGGAAGTATTCCTTTGAAAGCGTATCGCGGTCATACTCCCAGTGCCCGAACAGATAGAACTGCCTCTCCGTCCTGTCGGAAACAACGTGAACGCCTGCTTCATAGCTTTCGGCATCTATGATGAGCTCGGGGTGTGCGGCAATATCGTCGTGTCTGACCTCGGTATGCCTTGAATGCGGGCAGTGGAAAACATCTCCGAAGCCCTTCAAAAGCGAGCATACAGGGTTTGTTATGTGGTGCTTGAAGTTGCCGAACATCTTCTCGCTTAGAGTGTATTTCGGTATCCCGAAATGATAGTAGAGCGCGGCCTGAGCGCCCCAGCAGATATGTATAGTCGAGAACACATTGGTCATCGACCAGCGGAACACCTCGCACAGCTCGTCCCAGTAATCGACCTCGTTATATTCGATAAGCTCAACGGGGGCGCCTGTGATTATCAGCCCGTCGTAGCGGTTGTCCCGCACCTCATCAAAGCTCTTGTAAAAGGTGAGCATATGCTCCTGCGGGGTATTCTTGCTGACGTGGTTCATCTGAACAAGGTCGATCTCAACGTGCAGCGGTGTGTTGGAAAGCAGACGGAGTATCTGCGTTTCGGTGGTGATCTTGTCGGGCATGAGGTTGACGATCGCTATTTTTAAAGCGCGGATATCCTGATGCGCGGCTCTGTCATCGGGCATTACGAAGATCTTCTCCGCTTCAAGAGTTGAATAAGCGGGCAGATTGTTTGGTATCTTGATCGGCATTTTCTATTCTCCTTACTATGTTCTTATATCCTTATAATTATAACACATTCCCGTCATATGTTCAAGAGGTATAAATCTTAATATTTGTTGACAAAAAAACCGTGCATCTGCCGAAAGTGCAGACACACGGTGAGCTATGGAGCAGATAACGGGAGTCGAACCCGCATCCTCAGTTTGGGAAACTGAAATAATGACCGCTATACTATATCTGCAACATTATGATTATAGCACACAAAATGTGATTTGTCAAGTACGATATATTGTGGTTCGGTGCGAAAAAATTGTTAAATATATGCACTTTAACACAATTAAACAAACATAGAGTAAAATGATTGGTGAATGTGACAAACAAAAATATACCGATGTTGTGCATTTAACCAATTTTAAAGTTAGAATTATGAACTAATGCCAAAACGCTTGACATTGGCATTAAAATACATTATAATAGTATTAAGATAAAACGGATAGAGATATCTATACGTTTTAAGCTGATAGAATTATGAAAGGCGATCGGCCGCCGTACAGCCGAAATAAATGTATGAAAGGAAAATGATTATGGCAAAGACAAACAAGAAAACCTCTGCTAAGAGGAAACTGTTACCTGCGATCGGAATGCTCGCAATTTCGGCATCAATGCTGGCGACCTCGACATACGCTTGGTTCACAATGAGCAAGGAAGTT
>CAMOFU010000191.1 GCA_946613705.1 uncultured Clostridia bacterium | reverse complement strand
TTATGCTTAACAGTACTGGAGCTTTAACACTTTTTGCAGCACAATTTGTCAAGAACAATCACTTTACAGGATATTACTGTTGACATCTATTGTAAAGCAGTTCGGCTTACAGATCTCGGCATAATTTTTTGTTTTGTTTTTAAATGAGCTTCGGGCATCAGACTACCCGGGCTCATTTTATTTATTATTTATTATATATTATTTATTATACTATTTAATATGCGATCGTTGCTTGATCGTCTGTCCGTCCGAGATGAAATACAACTTTTTTCTGTAATGATTTTCTGTAATTTATTCAAAATATCACAATATGTTTATTGACAAAATGGACTGATTGTTGTATAATAAAATAGAGTTTTTATATGCATATTTTAGTTTGACCGTTAATTGCGATTTGTTAATTGTTGTTTGTAATTTGTAAATTGTAAATTGTGATCTTGATGGAGGTGTATTGCTATGGCTGGTGAAGTCCAGACCCTTGTTGGCGGTCTTCGTGCGGTTGAGCTTTATTACAGACCTATCAGAGAATCACAGAGCGGAAATACCGCTTTCTATCAGTCGCAGACCCGTCTCAACACCCCGGGACTCGGAACACTTATGCCCGAAAACTTCCGTGAGGTCGCAGAGGTCACGAATCAATGCGTGAATCTTTTCGAGCTGGAGGTCGTTCAGGCTATGGAGGCAGCCAAAAAATTCGTAGAGCGCGATGTTATCTTCGAGTGGCTCTCGGTATATATGCCTGCCGAATACCTTCGTGATATCCGTGCGGAACGCAATCTGATGCAGTTCTGTGAAAGGCTTGAGGTGCATACCAATAAAATATGCTTTAATCTTTCTCCCAAAATATTGGAAGAGCAGGACGGTTCTGCTTCTTCTGTGCTGAAGAATCTGCGCAACCGCGGTTTTCATTTCATGCTGGGCGGGTTCGGCGCGAACAACTGCCCGATGATGCGTCTCTCGGATTTCAATGTGGATTACGTTATGCTGTCTCCCGAGGTGACAAACTTTCTCGGCAAAAGCGAGCGCGGCGATAATGCGGTCAACTCTATCCTGGATTTTATTTCGGGTCTTGACGCACAGCCGATCGCGGACGGCGTTTCCAGCTCGATGCAGGTCGAAAAGCTCTTTGAGTACGGCTGCGGATACTGTGCGGGGCCGCTAACGGGGAAATATGTAGCGGAACGCTTTATAAGGAGAAAGAAAGATGAATAACCACAAGGCACTATACTTGCATCTATATCCTTTAAAAATAAGAAAGGAGAATGACCTTGGCAGATAAAAAAGATAAAGATAAAGAAAAGAATAAGGTCGTTGACGTGCTGGCACTCAGGCGACAGTCGAAAGAGGTCAAAAAATATTCTGTCATAACCCGTATCCTTGCGCTGTTGGCGATAATACTTATTGCTATAGTTGCTATAGCATATGCAGTATCATACTTCTATGACAAGTACGGAAGCTTTACAGTCAAGATAAACAAGTATGATATGATGCGTCAGGGATTGTCGCTCTCCGAAGTTCCGGAATTTGACACCACCAAGTCTGTACTGAATGCCGATATCGTGTATGATATGACCAATATCAGCGGCGAAGACCTTCCTGAGAATATCGATATGATCAACGGCAGTCATAACGGGGAGAGCTATATCGCATACACCTTCTACCTTATTAACTCGGGCAGCGATACTCTTTCCTACGAAGGGGCGCTGAACATCGAGAATGTTACCCAGAACGTTGACGAGGCAGTTCGTGTGGCTGTGTATTTCAACGGAGAAAAGACTGTTTACGGCAAAACAAAGTCAAACGGATCAGGCAAGGAAAGCGACTGTGACAGCGAATTCCTGTCTTCAACGATCATCATGCAGAATAAGCGCGAAGGCTTTGAGCCGAAAGCAAAGGACAAATACACGATCGTTATCTGGCTGGAAGGAAATGACCCCGATTGTGTAGATGCGCTTATCGGCGGCACCATGAAGCTTGGAATGGATTTCAAGATCGTAGAATCAACTTGATAAAGAGGAGTTAAAAATATGAAGAAAGCTTTGAAGATCATTTTTAATGTACTGGCATGGATATTGCTTGTGCTGGCACTGCTCATAACGATTTTGGTTTTCTCCAGCGGCAGGAATAACGGTGTTGCTAATCTTTTCGGCTTCATGCCCATGACCGTTGAATCCGCTTCGATGGAGCCGACCTTTAAGGTGGACGACCTTATCATCTGCCGAGAGGTGGACGATATCAATACTCTTAAAGAGGGCGACGTTATTACTTTCTGGACGATCATCGACGGACAGCGTGTAAAGAATACGCACAGGATCGTAGGTATCAACAAATCTGAAAATACAGTCTCGTTCGTAACACGAGGCGACAATAACGGTCTTGACGATGATATGCCCGCATATGCAGGTGATGTCATCGGCAAGTGGACAGGCACAAGGCTCCCCTCCTTCGGTAAGGTGATACGGTTCCTGAGCACTAAGACAGGATTCTTTATCTGCATCATTATCCCGATGGCACTGTTCTTCCTGTTTGAGCTGTATAAGTTTATTGCTACTCTTATGGAGATCAAACGTCCGAAGCTTACCGAGGACGATGAGGAAGAGATCAAACGCCGTGCGATCGAAGAGTACCTTGCGAGCCAGCAGCAGGCCGCAGCAGCTCAGCAGGACAGCGGCGCAGCTGCCGAGACTGCTCCCTCTGAGGAGGCTGCAAAGGAAGAGCCCCCTGCTATGAACGAGGAAAAGGCAGAGGACAACGCTGCGGTAACCGAGACTGTAGAGAATGCAGTATCAGAAGCCGCTGATGAAGCAGTGCCCGCAGATGCTCCCGCTGACAGCGAAGGTGACGAGAAAACAGAATAAACTGTGAATTTGTGTATCAACACTAACGGTTTCAATTATAAGTGATCGGAGAAGAATATGAACGAATTTCTTAAATGGTTCTTTGCATTTATTTCCGAGATGCTCAAGGGCTTTGGCATGATCTTTTCAGGCATCGGAAAGGGATTTGCACAGATCTTCAATATAAAGAATTACATAGAGATATTTAAAAGCTACTCAACCAACTTCGGTGTGTTGGGCTGGGTGCTCGCTATACTTGCTATCATCGTAGTCGTTGCGATCTATGTGCTGATAGCCTTTATCATCGTTCTGCTGATCAGAAAATATATCAGATTCAGGCATTCGATAGTTTCCAATGAGGATCTGCTGGAGGAGATCTCCGATCTGCAGAGACAGGTACTGAAAATGACTAAGGAAAAAGATGAGATCATGGCGATGAAGGTCGCACAGATGGGGCTGCCTGTCGGAGCTGCGGGGCTTTCATATGCAGGCGGCGCTGCGGGCCTGCCCGGTGAAGAAGGCGGCGAGGAAGCAGCTCAGGTCGTCGAGGACGGCGTTATCCAGACAGCCGACAGAAGATTCTCACGTCTGCTTGAGGTGGACAGCTTCTACAGGGATTACACTCCGCCCGAGTACGACAACAGCATTACGCTTGAACAGCTCTGTGAGATGTACCGTTCTTTCGCCTGCTCCAAGATGCATCTTTATTATGATATCAAAACCATAAGGCTTTTCATCGCAGGTATGGCTTCAACAAAGCTCATAATCCTACAGGGTATCTCAGGTACAGGTAAGACCTCACTTCCCTACTCGTTCGGCAAGTTCCTGCAGCACGATACCACTATCGCATCGGTCCAGCCTTCATGGCGTGACCGTACTGAGCTTTTCGGTTACTTCAACGAGTTTACGAAGAACTTCAACGAGACAGAGGTACTTAAAAGGATATACTCTTCAAACTATAATAATGACGTAAACCTGATACTTCTCGATGAGATGAACATTGCCCGTGTCGAGTACTATTTCGCAGAAATGCTTTCCATACTCGAAATGCCTAACGCTGACGAATGGGAGCTCGATATCGTTCCTAACGTATGGAGCACCGACCCCATCAAGCTCGACCGCGGCAAGCTCGTTATCCCGCAAAACGTATGGTATATAGGAACTGCGAATAACGACGACTCGACATATGCTATATCCGATAAGGTCTATGACCGTGCTCAGCCGATCAACCTTGACGCAAAGGGTATTGCTTTTGAAGCACCCGATCAGGGACCGATCAATCTCGGCTACGATCATTTGCAGCAGCTGTTTGATACTGCTTTTGAGACTTATCCGATCTCTCAGGAGAATCTGAGGAAGATACAGCAGCTCGACCTCTGGGTAATTGAAAAGCTGCGTGTGGCTTTCGGTAACCGTATTCTTAAACAGATGGGGCTGTTCGTACCTGTTTACGTTGCCTGCGGCGGCGATGAGCTCGACGGTATCGACTATGTTCTTGCTACCAAGATCTTCCGTAAGTTCGAGTCTCTGAACCTTGCTATGCTGCGTGATGAGCTGAGGGAGCTTGTCGTGTATATGAACAAGTCCTTCGGAAAGAACAAGATGAACGAGTCGATCGCTTATCTTGAAAGACTCCAGAAGCTGTTCTGATACTTGTCAAAATAAAAGGCTTTCTTATGATGCTATGATGCGATCGTGCACCCGAGAGCCTGT
>CAMOFU010000190.1 GCA_946613705.1 uncultured Clostridia bacterium | reverse complement strand
ATAAAGAGTATCATCAACAGGAGGAATTGTTATCATGGGAATAAATGTCGCGCTTGACGGCCCCTCGGGTGCAGGTAAATCGACCATCGCCAAAAGGATAGCCGAAAAGCTGAAATTCGTTTATGTCGATACGGGGGCGCTCTACCGCTCTATCGCTTACTCGGTCATATCGCAGGGCATCGACCCCGCAGATAAGGATAAGGTGACCGCCGCACTGCCCGATATGAGCATCGAGCTCGCCTACCGCGGCGGCGCACAGCACGTTCTTGTCAGCGGCGAGGACGTTTCGGATAAGATCCGCACCCCCGAGATATCTATGGGTGCTTCAAAGGTGTCCGCCATGCCCGAGGTCAGAGCCTTCCTCTTTGACCTGCAAAGAGATATCGCGCGGAAGAACGATATCATCATGGACGGACGTGATATCGGCACCGTGGTGCTGCCCGAGGCCGATGTAAAGATCTTCCTGACCGCTTCCGCCGAGGAAAGGGCAAACCGCCGCTACAAGGAGCTGCGGGAAAAGGGCGACCCCTCGACCTATGAGGAGGTGCTCGCCGACATCAATCAGCGGGACTATAACGATATCCACCGCGATATCTCACCGCTCAGAAAGGCCGACGACGCTGTTGAGGTGGATTCCACCTCTATGACTCTCGATGAGGTCATAGAGCATATCGCGGGCATAATAAACGACAGGGCGGGCAAAGCCAAGACTCAAAAAAAAACCGACGGTGAAAGGAAGGAGCGCAAGCCGCTGCTCGACTTCTCCGAGGTAGAGCCCGTAAAGCGCGGCAGGAAGCTCAATCCCGTTTTGCTGTTTTTCTATAATCTGCTCCGCTTTATCGTCATCGGTATGCTGAAGCTGTGGTTCAACCTTAAATTCGAGGGCAAGGAGAATATCCCCAAGGACGGCAGCAATATCTTCGCTTCAAATCACCGCAGCTACCTTGACCCCGTGCTCATCTGCCTGCCGACACGCATACCCAACACGTTCATGGCCAAAGAGGAGCTGTTCAGGACGAACAAGTTCTTTGTGTGGCTGATAAAGCTGTTCGGCGCATTCCCCGTGTCCCGCGGCAAGGGCGATATGGGGGCTATCAATATGTCGTTTGAAAAGCTCAACTCGGGCAGGAACCTCGTTATCTTCCCCGAGGGCACCCGCTCGCACGACGGAAAGGTCGGCCGCGGCAAGACAGGTGTGGCGCTCATCGCCGCAGTTGCTCAGTGCCCCGTTATTCCCGTGGGGATAAACTTCGAGGGCAAGCTAAGATTCAGAAGGAAGATCGTCGTCCGCTTCGGCAAGCCTATCAGCCCCGAGCAGCTCAAGGTGACCACCCCGGGACCGAAGGAGCTCAAGCTGCTGAGAACTACGATCATGGATTCTATCATAGAATTGGTGCATTGAAATGTTAACGAATTGTAAAATTTTAGTCGCAAAGACCGCAGGTTTCTGTTTTGGGGTAGACAGAGCCGTAAAAATTGTGTATAATGAATTAGATATCCGAAATAATGTTGTGACGTTGGGACCTATAATCCATAACGGAAATGTCGTCTCCGATCTGGAGAGCAGAGGCTGCAGGGCAGTCGGGCTCGATGAGATCGGCAGGGACGATACGGTTATTATACGTTCGCACGGAGTTGCAAGGTCTGTCTATGACAGGCTCGGAGAGATCGGCTGTGAGTTCGTCGATGCCACCTGCCCGTTCGTTTCGCGTATCCATAAGATCGCATCGGAGCGTTCGGCGGAGGGTTACTGCGTGCTGATAGCGGGCGACCCCGCCCACCCCGAGGTGGAGGGCATAAGAGGTCACTGCAGCGGCGAGAGCTTTGTGTTTGACGGGTGTGAGGAGCTTGAAACTTTGGTGAAAAGCGGCTCTCTTGCAGAAAAAAAGCTTGCAATCCTGTCGCAAACGACGTATAATAAAAAGAAATGGGATGAGTGCTGCGAGCTTGCAGCAAGGCTTGTTCCCGAGGCTATGATCTACAACACCATCTGCAATGCCACTGCTCTGAGGCAGGAGGAGGCAGCTAAGCTTGCAAGGGAAGCAGATGTGATGGTGATAGTCGGCGGAAGGCACAGCTCAAATACCCATAAGCTTAAAGCGGTTTGTGACGAATTTTGCCCCTGCTATCTTATCGAGGGGGCGGACGAGCTGAAGGATATAGACCTTTCGGCGGCAAAAATTATCGGGATCTCGGCAGGAGCATCGACCCCTGCTTACATAATCAAGGAGGTAGTACGGACCATGAGTGAAATTATCAACAACGAAGAGGACTTCAACTTCGAGGAGGCACTGGAGGCGTCTCTGAAGCCTATACATATAGGAAAGAGAGTGCAGGGCACTGTTTTGAGTGTGAACAGCAACGAAGTCTATGTAGACCTCGGTACCAAGCAGCAGGGCGTAATCCCCGCATCGGAGCTGAGCGACGACCCCACCGCAAAGCCCGAGGACGTTGTAAAGGTGGGCGATACGGTAGACGTTATCGTGATCAAGCCCAACGATCAGGAGGGCATCGTTACCCTTTCCAAGAAGCGCGTTGACGCAGCTATCGGCTTTGAGAAGATCATGGCTGCCAAGGAGGAGGACGCTGTACTTTCGGGCGTTGTAACAAACGTTATCAAGGGCGGTGTGCTCGTTACCTGCTACGGTGTGAAGGTGTTTATCCCCGCTTCGCAGGCTGCTCCCAAGAGAGAGTTCGATCTCAACGAGCTGCTCCGCCAGCAGGTAGAGTTCAAGCTGCTTGAGATCAACGAGGCAAAGCAGAGAGCTGTCGGCTCGATCAGAGCTGTTGCCAAGGAGCGCAGAGCTGCCGCTCAGAACGAGTTCTTCGAGAACACCAAGGTGGGCGACACTGTGAACGGCGAGGTAAAGAGCATCACCGATTACGGCGTGTTCGTTGACCTCGGCGGAGTAGACGGCCTTGTAAGAAGGGCTGACCTTAGCTGGAACCGCTTCAAGCACCCGTCCGAGATCGTATCGGTGGGCGACAAGGTAGAGGTGACCATCAAGGATATCGACCCCGAGACAAAGAAGGTCGCGCTGACATATAAGAAGGACTCCGAGAATCCGTGGGAGATCTTCAGGAACAACTATGAGCAGGGTCAGGTCATCAAGGCTACGATCGTTTCCATCACATCGTTCGGCGCATTTGCTCAGATCATCAACGGCGTTGACGGCCTTATCCATATCTCGCAGATCGCCAACAAGAGAGTTGACAATGTTGCCGATATGCTCAAGGTAGGCGACGAGGTAGAGGTCAAGATCACCGAGATCGACGCTGACAAGAAGCGCATCAGCCTTTCCATGAGAGCACTGCTCCCCGAGGATGAGGACGAGGCTGTTTACGATACCGATGATGCAGCCGATAAGGACACCGAGGAATAAGCCGAAGGCTTGAGATAAATACTGTTTCGCTCATTCAACATAAGCACAGATACGGGATCGGCCGTGTCGGCAGTTTGAAAAGCAGCACGGGGGGCGGATCATCGTCCCCCTTTGTATTTGCGGAAGGGAGGCAGCTTATCCGCACAGCGGAGAGGATATGGAGAATAATACAAAAAAAGCTTCCAATAAGATGCAAAGGAACAAGGCAGCAAGGCCTGCACCCAAAAGGCATAAGAAACAGAGAAGCATGGGTGCCGCCGTTGCGATACGCAGCGTGAAGATCATCGGGACTCTGCTGCTCTCGCTGTTCCTTATAATAGTTATCACAGGCTCGATATTCGTGACTGTGCTGACTATCTATGTTCTGAATTTTGCTGACGTTGACGAAACGATCACTCTCGAAAGAGAAGCCGTTTCGAGCAGCAACATAACAAAATTCATGTACGAGAACCCGAATTATGACCCCGACGATCCCGAGTCTGAGGAGTACCTGCTGTACTACGCGCTCAAAAACCCCGGGCGGAAATCACAGTGGATAGACTTAAAGGAAATACCGCAGCACGTTCAGGACGCTTTTATCGCCGCTGAGGACGAGCGCTTTATGCAGCACGACGGCGTTGACTTTCTGAGGACCTTCTCGGCTATCGCCAATACCCTGCTCGGAAGTACGCAGGGCGGTTCGACGATCACGATGCAGACGATCAAGAACATCACGGGCGAGGACGAGCAGCGCGGCGTTGAGGGTATCGAACGTAAGATCAAGGAGATCTTCCGCGCGATCAATACCGAAAAGGTGTATACCAAGGAGGATATCCTCCAGTGCTACCTGAATATCATCGGTCTGGGCGACGGCTATCAGGATATCGTGGGCGTTCAGGCGGCGGCTAACTATTACTTCGGCAAGGATATCACCGAAATAGATATCGCCGAGGCAGCCTGCCTTGCTTCGATCACCAAGTCCCCTGTGACACTCAACCCCCTGAATCATGCCGAGGATAACGGCTACCGTAAGGAGTGGGTGCTCAAAAAGATGATGGAGCTGGGCTCTATCACCGATGCCGAGTATGTCTATGCGATGAAGGAGGAGCTCAATATCACGGGCGACCCCGATTTCCAGAGCAGAACAGATGTTGATGAGGACGAGCTGAACAATCAGGGCCTTACCGACTGGTTCATGGACGAGGCTA
>CAMOFU010000189.1 GCA_946613705.1 uncultured Clostridia bacterium | reverse complement strand
GGGCAAGGTAACGCTTTTCAGCTGTCTGCATCCGCTGAATGTGCTGCTGCCTATTTTCTTTACCGAAGAGGGTATGGTCACCTTAGTGACGCCGGTGTATTCAAATGCTCCGTCGGCTATCCCGCGTATCCCGCTGAGGTCGGGCTCCGCAACGGAATCACCGCCCCGTATTACCCAGCCGTCTGCAAACCTGCACCCCACTTCTTCGGTATCATCGGGAGCATACCCATAAAAATAGGGATAAGCGTCCAGGAAAGCCGTGCTGCCGATATGCTCAAGACTGTCGGGCAGCGAGATATCACTGAGCGAGCGGCACTCATAAAATGCATATTCATCTATGTCCGTAACACCCTCGGGAACGGTGATGCCCGTAAGATCACTGCATTCATAAAATGCCTTTCTGCCTATCCTTTCGGTGCCCGCCGCAAGCTTTACCGCCCCGCTCGTGCTCTGGATACAGAATGCCGCAGTCTTTCCGCCGTCGGTATACAACACATTGCCCTTAACGCTGACGTACTTGTTGCCCTTTTCCACGGTGATCGTTTCAAGGTCGCTGCCTGTCAGCCTGAATGCTTCGACTGTCGTGCAGCTCTTGGGGATATTCAGCTCCTTTTTTCCCTTGGGGAAATACCGCAGCGCGGTGCCGTTCTTATAGTAGAGCACTCCGTCTGTCGAGCTGAAATACTTGTTGCCCTTTTCAACATATATGTTCTGCAAATTATGACTGTCGCCGAACGGAGCCATCGTCATTGCGACCGTCTCCTTCGGGATAGTGAAGCTTTTTCTGGTCGTCGGACAGTATATCAGCTTCTTCATGTTCTTGGTAAACAACGCTCCGTCCTTCGAGCAGTATTGTTTGTTCCCTTCATCGACCGTTATGCTCTCGATAGTATCATTGCCCCGAAAGGAATCGCTGTGTACATATGTCACGCCTGCGGGTATCTTAACGCTTTTTACCGTATCACAGTCTCTGAACGCCCAGTATGAGATCTCCACAACAGTCAGACCGTCGATCTTCTCGGGTATCACTACGTCCTTGTCGCTGCCGAGATACTTTTCCAGAACGATAACTTTCTCCGACGTTCCGCCGGTATTGTACACGGTATGTACCGAGTAACTGTACTCATCGTTTGTCTTTTCCTCGGGACTCGCAGGGTCCCCGGGACTCGCAGTGTCCCCGGGACTCGCAGTGTCCTCGGCACTCGCAGTGATGCTGCCGCCTGCCGCTCTGTAGGTATCGGGCAGCTGCCCCGCCGCACCGAGCACCATCAGAACGGCAGCCGCTGCTGCAATGATCTTTGTGTTTTTGCCCATGTTGTTTACACTCCTGTTTTTACTCATTTCCATTCTCCTCTCAGTCATCAAGTTCTATTTCCCAGCCGTTGAGATACTTCTGCAAGGCTGTATAGTCGCGCATATTGAGCTTGCCGTCGCTGTTCATGTCGGCAGGCGCTGCTTCTATCTTGGTGGTATTGTTGTTGAGGTACTTTTGCAGACGCCCATAGTCTTTCATGTTCACCGCACCGTCGCCGTCAACATCACCGTACAGCTGCATCGTTATATCCAGCGCGGCAGGCTCCTCGCCGCCGACCGTGATCTCAGCCGTATACGGCACAAAGCCCTTGTTTCTCACTGTTATCGTATACTCGCCCGCCTTGACGTTCTCCAGCGTGAAGCTGCCGTCCTTATCGGGAACTGCGGTCACAGTGCCGTCTTCATTCTCCAGGGTGATGCTCGCCGCAGCCGCGTCACCGCCCTTGCCCGCTTTGAGCGTCACGGTGCCCTCAAGCTTCTTCTCCTTCACGGGCTCCTTTACGGTTATCCAACCGCCCTCCAGAGAATAGTTGATATTATGGAGCTTGCTGTCGAACAGGTCGTCCTCATCGAGCAGCGTTATGCTCAGGCTGTGATCGTCCGCAGGGGCATCGCTGTCGATCTCAAATGTAAGAGAGGCAACGGTAACAGTCTCTCCTTCTCCGCTGCTGTAGCCGCCCATGCCCATATCGCACCAAAGCAGCACCAGCGGATCTTCCGAAACGGGTCCTGTCACGATGCTTTCACTGCTCCCGGGTATCGAGCCTGTCTCAACAGCTGTCAGCTTCATAACATCGCTGTCATAGCCCACTGCCACTCTGAACGATGCGATATCCCTGCACTCCGACAGGGTCACATCAACGGTGACCTCCTTGCCTGCCTCTGCCTCGGCACTTGCTATGCCGAACACAGCCTCTCCCCTCTCATCGAGCGGGCTGAAAACGAAGCCGTTATCCACTGCATAAGCCTCGGCAGCAGACCCCATATAGCCGTATACGGTGAAGGAAGAGTTCTCATAATAGGAATAATCATACCGATCGGTACCGAACTCAACGTGATAGCCGAAGGCTCTCTCGCCGATCTCCGTTACCGACTCGGGAACAGTGATCTCAGTGAGCTCCTCACAAACAAAGCAGCAGCCGTCAATGATCTCCGTACCCTCCCCGATCTCTATGCTCTCTGCTCTCAGGCTGCCGAAGCCCGCATGAGTCAGCCTTTTGATCGTCCCGGGAACAGTTACTCTGCCGAACACACCGCAGCCCGCAAACGCATCCTTTGCAACATTGGTCACCGTCTTGCCGCCCAGCTTCTCGGGTATCACCAGATCGGTCTCACTGCTCGTGCAGCCGACTATCACTGCGCCCCCGTCACTCAGCGTATACTCGAAGCCGCCTTCTGCGAGCACCTCTGCGCTCACCGAGAATGCCGCACCCGCCGGACCGTCACTGCATGGCAGCACTGCCGCTGTGCCGAGCACGACTGCAAACGCACACAGCCCTGCAAGTGTCCTTCTGATCGTGTTTGTCTTCATAAGATAAACCTCCCGTATAATATTTATTTTAATTTTTATTTTTATGTCTATGTCTGTGGATCCCGTGTTTTGTATTCAGGTATCAAAGATCTCGATGTCACCGCTGAACTCAAACGAGACCGCATTGCTCCTGACATACTCCGTAAGCAGGCGGCTTATCTCATCGGCCTGACTTCGGAATATGCTGTCCTCATCGTCAAAATAAAGCTCCTGCTCCTCTATCTGACGTATACGCTCCTGCTGATCGAACGACAGCTCGGGAACGAACCGCCCGCGCAGCTCACGGAGATTCTCCGCAGCCTTCTCCGCGCCTATCTCATGAAGCCCGACTATCGCCTCGCGCCAGAGCATTCCCGCAGGGTCATACAGGAACTTTTCGTGTCCGCCCTCGCTGACCTCCCTGTGATAGTACCACACCGCATAGGCAAGCAGCTGCTCGCCCGTCAGCAGCGACACATCCGCGATATACTCCATCAGTCCGCCCGTCAGCGATACACAGCGCATAACAGGCTCTACTGCCTCCGCGACAGTTATCCTTCCCGAGCGGATACCCTCTGCGGTGATCTCAAAGTGCCTAAGCTCCATACCTCTGCCCCCTTAAAGAATGATGATAAGCGTAACGAGCAGCTTTACGGCAGCGAACACCAGCATCGTAAAAAACGTCGATGCGAACATTATATCCCCTGCTGCCGCGATATCGTCACAATCGCTGATGTGCCGCTCGTCACCGATCGCGCTGAAGGTGATGACACCGTCCTGTATATAGCTTTTCGGAGTGAGCGAAATGCCCAGTGCCCCGGCATATACGCAGCGGCAGGGTGCAAGGTTATATGCCGCGAGCTGCTTCCTGTCGCGGCGGAAGACCGCAAAGCAGCTGTCTGTATCAAAGCCGAAAACAGAAGCCGAAAAGGACGATAGCAGCGCACAGATATGAGCAGGCACGAAATCGAGCACACACCATACATCATGGGCTGCCTTTCCGAAATCGTCGCTCTTTTCGCTTCTTGTGGAATAGGTGCGGCGCACTACCGACACCGTGCGGTAAAGCAGCGCCCCCGCCCCGCCGAAGGCGGCAGCAAAGAAAAGCGTCCCCGCGGCATTATCCGCTCCGCAGTCCGCAGCAAGCTCAACGGCGCGTTTTATCAGCTCGTCCTCATTCATATCCGAGCAGTCGGTGCCCGTGAGCTTGGAGATGCCGTTGCGGGCAAGATCTGTCCTGCCCGAAGCAAGAGCTCTTGCGATACGGTCAAGCTCATTTCGGGTATGCATCACCGAAAAGCACGTCCAGCAGAAAAAGGTGTCCAGCACAAACGAAAGCAGCGGAGCCGCAGGATAGATAAGCCGCATCAGCAGCGAGGGCACCCCGAAGAACAGCAGCAGGGTCATTATCAGCAGGATAACGCCCGCCATTCTGTGCGCCTCCGAGGAATCCTTATAGCCCCGTTTCAGGAACCGTTCGGCACGGATTGTAAATTTCGGAACTACGTTTTCAATGTTCAGCACACCCCTGGGCGAGCCGAGGATAATATTCAGTGCAAAGCCTGCGCAGAACGCAGCAAAAGTATTCATCAGCATATTTTTCAACCTCTCAGATCAGGCTGCACGCACAAAGCCGTGACCGCAGCCGCTCCTCCTATTATACCACAAACCCGAATTAATGTCAAATACCGCCGTCGGTCGCAGCGGCGACAGCGCAATGCCGTCGGTCGCAGCGGCGACAGCGCAATGCCGTCGCGCACTGCATTGTGCGGGAGGAGA
>CAMOFU010000188.1 GCA_946613705.1 uncultured Clostridia bacterium | reverse complement strand
AAGCAGATGATGTGCAGAGGCGTTAGCCGCGGGTCGTGCGGTGTTGCCTTAATGTGAGGTTTACGGTTTGAAACCTTGTAAAACCCACCTGTTCTGCAATTATGTGTGAGGAGACGCAAAATGAAAAAGAATAAAGCTTTGCTGCTGGCAGTCGTTTTAGTGCTGATCGCAGTTATCGCTATTGTTTGCATGAGTGTATTCGGGAGTAATAAAGATAAAGATAAAGAGAAAGAGTCAAATGAAGCAGATAAGTCGGCTGCCTATTCATTTAATTATGATCTCAACTCCCGTGAAACATCTGGCTTTTTTATCAACGCATCAGGTAGTTTTATGTATTTCACTCCTGTTGAAGGCGGTATATATGAATACGACCTGGTCGGTAACAAACAGATAGATATAACGGAAAAAATGAACAGCAGCGATCAGAGTGTGGTCGTCTCAACAGTTATGCTTTATGACGGCAAGATCTTTTCATGCAGAGGAAGCGTTGACGGCAAAAGTCCCACAAAGCTTTCGTTGTATGACCCCACCACGGATAAGGAAGAGCTTATCAGTGAGACAGATGCAAAGTATCAGGCAAGCGATGCCTTGATCTCGGCGGACGGCACAGTATTCTATACTGTAGATACCATAGGAGACGGGTCCCCTCAGGATCATCTTGATGAGAACGGCTACGAAAGCTCCCGTTCTCTTAAAAGCTTCCGCCTTGACGATAAGCAGGAGGTCACTCTTGTGAACGGGCTGTATTCCTACAAGATCTCAGGTGACAGGATATACTTTGATAAAATGAAGCCGTCGGGTTCGCTGCATCTGTACTATATTTCGTTTGAAGAGGCAAAGAATGGCTCAGCTCCGCATGATACAGGGATCGATGTCGGTGATGATATAAACGGCTGTATGTGGACTGTGCATGACGGACTAATATATTATGCTTCCGATGATACGAATGAGCTTCGCTCATACGATACTGCAAGCGGCGAAACCAAGACTGTTTTCTCGTCCGATAAGGGGATAAGAAAGTTTGATTTTCTGAATGACAGGATCGTATATTTCACCCGATACCGCGACAAGGAGGTCAACGCATACCGAAATGTCATCTGCCTTTATGACCCTGCTTCGGGAGAGGATAAGGTCATCTGCAAGGGTGCTTCCGATTCGGATAAGGACTTCGACCCCGTTAGTGCGGAAATGCCGTTTGGATTTGCGGTGATACCCGATACCGAACAATTGGTGATCTGCTCGCTGCAATACGGCCTTGGCTGCACAAGATATTATAAGTACAGCGCAGACGGAGAAGGGGAGCTTATCAGCGAGATAAGCTGGAATTATTCACCATCGGAGGAGAACTAAATGCCGACACTTAAACTATCAAACCTCACCAAGCGCTACGGAAAAAAGCAGGCGCTGTCAGGGATAAGCTGTGAGTTCACCACAGGCATCAATGCCCTGCTGGGTCCCAACGGCGCAGGCAAGACCACGATAATGAACTGCATAACGGGCGTGATACCTCGCTCGGGCGGAGAGGTCACTCTTGATGGCAGCGATGTGTTTTCAATGGGTGAAGATTACCGCCGAAGGATCGCTTTTCAGTTTCAGTCTCCGCCGTTTTATCCCTCGTATACGGCTTATGAATTTTTGAAATTCTCAGCTCTGCTCAAAGGGCTTGACAAGGCGGATACTGACGGCGAGATCAAGCGGGTGCTGGGTCTGGTGAACCTGTCCGAGAATTCAAACGACAAAATACGCTCGTTCTCAGGCGGAATGAAGCAGCGGCTTGCCATCGCACAGACTATCCTCGGCTCGCCCGAGATACTTATTTTCGATGAACCCTCGGCAGGGCTCGACCCATTCGAGCGGGAGCAGTTCAAGCGGATAATGGTGCGGCTTCGCAGCAAGAGCATAATCATAATCTCGACCCACATCGTATCAGACATTGACACGATCTGCGACAATCTTGTGATACTGAACAAGGGCAGTGTCATAGCCAATGCCTCGCCCGATGAGCTTTACGATCGGATACGCGGCAGGGTGTGGAGCATTCCAAAGTCTGACCTCGAACAGATCAGCATCGACCGCATCTATTATGAGGATACCAACGCAAAAACTGTCTCGATCAATAAGCCTACCGAAAACTCCGCGCTTTCGGAGCCGACGCTCAACGACCTGTATTTCTGCGGACAGATAGACAGCAGAGTTTTTGATCCTGATACGGAGGACGTATGAGAGTTTTCCGATTTATTTTTTTAAAGGACATCAGGCTGACTGCAATTATTGCATCGTCAGTAACGGTGTTTTCTTTTATTCTGCTTACTGCCGCACTTTCGGGCGCAAAAACCAATGAGCCTTATTACGGGGAGGCTCTCGCCTCCGTCTCGTCATCGGATAATATACTTCAGGCTGTTGAGCTGAAAATGCAGGCTTCACAGACACACAGCGATGAAGCCATGAGCGCCGTGCAGGAATATTTATACGGCGAGGGATATGATCCTTCGCAGCCACCGCGCGTTATCCCGAATGAGCTGGTCGAGGCTCTGTATGAAGGCGGTACGGAACAAGGGGAATTTGCTCCCGACAAGCTCACCGATGAAGAAATATGGAGCGATATGTTTGCACGCCTTTCGCCGCAGTTCACATACAGGGATAAGATAAACGAACAGCTTGAGAGCTATGAACGCAATGCCCGCAGGGGCATGACAGATAAGTATGTTCTGAAAACTGCCGAGCTTCTCGGCAAAGACTACAGCAAGGTGCTTGCACTTTCATCTCCCGAAAAGCCGATAGATACCAGAACGGCAGATGCCTTTGCAGACTGGCTCGTCACCGACAAGCTGCCGTTTATATGTGTATTTGTGCTGCTGTTTTTCAGCTTCGCAGCCGACAGGCAGAGCAGGCGCTTTGAGATGATCGCGCTTACAAGATTCGGCGCTTATCGCTACACAAGGACAAAGCTTTTCAGCAGCATAATTTGTGTTATGTGCTTTCTGGCGGTATACGGTTTTGTCAGCATCGGAACAGCTGCGGTGCTTTGCGGGAGCGATGTGCTTTCAGCTCCGATGCAGGTGCTTTCGGGGTATGAGCTTGCGCCTGAATCTCTGTCGGTGTTTGGCTTCTTTATGACTGCCTTTCTGCTGCGCTCGCTTGCCGCTTTGACTGTTGCCCTGGCGGTGCTGCTCGTCTCGTTCCTGTGCAGGCGGGTCATTCTTGCAGCAGCGTTCGGTGCCGTAGTGACTGCGCTGCCTATGCTTGCATCGGGGCTGATCGACCGTACTGCCGATCTTGAAAGCGTCAAGGCGGGGGTTATCCTCTCAGCCGATGTTCAGAGCCTTTTTGTCCCCGTGAATTATATCAGCATATTCGGAGCACCGACAAAGCTCCTGCTTGTATTTCTTGCTGCGTGGACGATAGCTGCTTTATTGCTCGTGTGTGTTCTGCTTGCTGCTGCATTCGGAGGTGAGCGAAATGTTTAAATATCAGCTGCGGCGGCTGTTCGGAAAGATGTGGTTTTTGCCCTTCGCTTTTCTGATAATACTGATCGTCACGCGCATTTTTGCGCTTAACAGGTCGCATTATCTCGGAGAGCTTTCCAATGAGATATACTCAGAGCTTGACCGTCTTTGCGCCGAGACCGAAGGAATGTCACTTGATGAGAGATATGCATATATCTCGGAGATCCCATATGAGCAGGACAGTCCCCGAAGTGAGGCAGCAGCAGAGTACAGAGATCAGCTTGTGAACGTCTGCTATGCAGTTGAAGGGGTGAAGGACTATCTGAACAACGGCGAGGGCTTTCGCAGCATAAATATCCCGCAGGATCTTAACAGGTATCCCGAGCTCTACAAAAGCCTTCCCGAACCTCAGAGTATAAACGGCATCTACTTCAAGCGCTTTCTGCGGATAGCAGGGTATGACCTTACTCCGATATTTGTACTGCTGTTAGTGGGAGCTGTTGTGGCGGACAGCTGTGAAAAGGGTATAGATAAGCAGATACATATTTCCCGAAGCCGACGCAGCTTTTACATTACACGAGAGCTTACGCTTGTGCTGACGATCGTTCTTATGTGTGTTCTGACGACATTAACGGACCTTGCTTTTTCGGGGCTTCTTTTTCACCCCGAGTATCTGTCTGCACCTGTTCAAAGTATAGATCATTTTGTCTGGCTGCCCGTGAAAATGACTCTCGGCAGTGCAGTGCTGTGGATATTTGTAATGGAGCTTTTGGGAGCATTGATAAGCAATGCCATTTTCATTTTCATCGCCAGAAGAGCAAGAGATATGAAGCTCTACCTGCTCATCTCGGCAGGAGCAGTATCGGCAATATCTGTTGCTTCAAGCAGGCTTGCAGCCGTGAACCTGTATGGATCTATGGGAATAAACAACAAGGAGAGCATATTGCTGAATGCACAATACCTCCCCTCAGTAAATGCAAGCACGCTTGTGCTGCCGACCGCTGTGCTTGGAGGAGCGCTGTTATGTATCTGTGCAATAAGGGCGGTAAGAGCAGGCCTCTGCCGTTAGCATGACTTGGAATGACTTATTTCCTCACATCGCGTTTATTGACTTTTGGGGGGCGGCCTGGTATAATAATGTCAAGTGAGTGAGCAATAAGGCTTTCTCTGCTAAATCGGAATTTGCCGCAGCGGCGGC
>CAMOFU010000187.1 GCA_946613705.1 uncultured Clostridia bacterium | reverse complement strand
TTTTTGTGCAATAGAACAAAAGTTCTTTGAAATGAAAATTAAATATATCCCGCGTCCGATTGACAAATCCCGCAATATATATTATAATATAAGACAGGCATATTTAAAATTGGAGGAATGAACTATGTTACTCACAGGCTCGGATATAATCGCAGAGTGTCTGCTCGAACAGGGTGTCGATATCGTTTTCGGCTACCCGGGGGGCGCAGTGCTCAATATCTATGACTCGCTCTATATGTATTCGGATAAGATAAGACACGTCATAACCGCCCACGAGCAGGCTGCCTGTCATGCCGCCGACGGCTATTCGCGCACCACGGGCAAAACAGGCGTTGTCATCGCCACCAGCGGCCCGGGCGCTACCAATCTCGTTACGGGCATAGCTACGGCTTATATGGATTCTATCCCGCTCGTTGCGATCACAGGCAATGTCTCCACAAATCTGCTCGGGCTCGATTCGTTCCAGGAGGTCGATATCTGCGGCATCACCATGCCCGTGACAAAGCATAACTATATCGTCAAGGATGTCACCAAGCTCGCCGATACGATCAGAGAGGCATTCTATATCGCCAACGAGGGCAGAAAAGGCCCCGTGCTCATCGACGTGCCGAAGGATATCACGATAGCTCAGTGCGAGTATACCCGTACAAAGCCGAGAAAGATCGTCAACCATAACCCCGCCGCTGTCACAGACGAGATAGCACAGGCTGCCGAGCTCATCAGGGAGTCCCGCAGACCGTTCATATATGCGGGCGGCGGTGTGGTCAGCTGCAATGCCGTGGAGGAGCTTGCAGTGTTCGCCGATAAGCTCGATGCCCCCGTTTCGCTCTCGCTGATGGGTCAGTGCGCCTTCGATAATACCAAGCCCGCATATACGGGTATGCTCGGTATGCACGGCACCAAGACCTCTGCGCTGGCTCTCGGTCAGTGCGACCTGCTGATAGTTGTCGGCTCGCGCTTCTCCGACAGAGTCATCTGCAATGCCAACACCTTCGCCAAGGGCACCAAGATAATACATATCGAGATCGACCCCGCCGAGATAGGCAAGAATATAGATGTCGATGTCCACGTCAACGGCGATATCGAGTATATAGTGGATAAGCTCAATTCCATACTGCCCGATATGAAGCACCCCGAGTGGATGAGGCAGATCTCCGAGTGGAAGGAGAAGTATGCCCTGCGTATGCTCCCCGTTTCCGACCCCGATGAGGTGCTCCCGCAGCAGGTGATCGAGGAGCTCGACAGGCAGACAGAGGGCAAGGCGATAATCACTACCGAGGTAGGCCAGCACCAGATGTGGGCTGCCCAGTTCTATAATTTCAGAGAGCAGCGCTCGTTCGCTTCGAGCGGCGGCCTCGGCACGATGGGCTACGGCCTCGGCGCAGCTATGGGTGCCAAGCTCGGCAACCCCGACAGAACAGTCATCAATATCGCGGGCGACGGCAGCTTCTTCATGAACTGCAACGAGCTCTCGTCACTCGCAAAGCATGATATCCCCGTCATCGAGCTCGTGTTCGAGAACAACGTGCTCGGTATGGTGCGCCAGTGGCAGCGCCTGTTCTACGGCAAGCGCTTCTCGCAGACGGATATCGACCGCGGCACCGACCTGATGAAGCTTGCAGAGGCGTTCGGCATCGAGGGCATAAGGATAACCAAAAAGAACGAGATAGCTCCCGCTCTCGAAAAAGCACTCTCCTGCGGCAGACCCTGCCTTGTCGAGTGCGTGATAAATAAGGACGTGAACGTGCTGCCTATGGTACCCGCAGGCGCGGACGTTCTTGAACCGATCATGGAGATCGACCTTAACAAATAACAAACATCAAACAGCAAATAATACCGTCATTGAATAAGACTGTCCGCCGTCGGGCAGTCTTATTGTAAGCACGGCTTCCGTGACTGCGCAGAGACAGGGGTGACAAGCTTGAAGAAGGATAAACAATTTATAAGAACACTGCTCATCGTCGTGATCGGCGTGGTGCTGTTCTGGGCGCTTTCCAATATCGCATATATCTATAAGCATATCAAAAACCTGTTCTCGGTGCTTACGCCCGTGCTGCTCGGTATCCTTCTTGCACTGATACTCAATGTACCCATGAGCGCTATCGAGCGCACCTTCTTCAAGCCGGGCAAGGATAACAGATACGGCAGCGTAAAGGCAAAGATCAAGCGCCCCGTTTCGCTGCTCATAACTATCGCTATACTTATAAGCGTTATCGTGCTGGCGATAGCCCTCGTGCTGCCCGAGCTCATCAATACCGTCGAGCAGCTCTCGGATAAGGTGCCCGAGCTTGCGGAGAACCTATCCTCCTCGATACAGAAGTCGGCACTCATGCAGAAGTTCTTCAACGTCAATGAGTGGACTACCGATAATATCACCGAGAAGATACAGACTATGCTCCAGGACAGCGAGATGCTGTTCCGCACGCTCATTGATACGATGAGCTTCGCTACCTCTATCTTCTCGGGCATCGTAACGTTTATCATCGGCCTCGTCTTTGCGATCTATATGCTCCTGCAAAAGGAGAACCTCAAGCGCCAGCTCTACCGCATAACCGCCGCCGTTTTCCCGCCCGATATCACAAGAAGGCTCTGCTCTGTCAGCAATATGAGCAAGGATATCTTCTCCAAGTTCATCGCGGGCCAGACGATAGAGGCCTGCATACTCGGCCTGCTCTGCTGCCTCGGCATGGAGCTGTTCGGCTTCCCCAATGCCCTCGAGATCGGCGTGCTCGTTATGGTCACAGCCTTTATCCCGATAGTCGGCGCATTCGTCGGCGCGGCAGTCGGCGCATTCTTTATAATGTTCACAAGCTTCAAACAGGCGCTGTGGTTCGTGCTGTTCATTATCGTTCTCCAGCAGCTCGAGGATAACCTGATATACCCCAAGATCGTCGGCAAAACGGTCGGGCTGCCCTCTCTGTGGGTGCTGTTCGCTATCACCGTCGGCGGCTCGCTCAGCGGTATTCTCGGTATGTTCGTTGCCGTGCCCGCCTGCTCTATACTCTATTGCCTTTTCAAGGAGTTCATCGTCTACCTCGAGGATATCCGCGAGGCCAAGGATTCCCGCTTTATCGGCCCGCCCAAGCCGCCGTCAAAGTAGCAGATATCCCAAAGCCAGCAGCAGCTTCACGTCTGCCCCCTGCTTGTACAGTATGTATATCAGCATAGCGATCATCGCCTTTTCCTCGTCGATCGCTATGCCGCCTATATTGAACACCCCGCCCCCTCGCTCATTGCCGCGACGGGGCGATAGTATTTTCCCCAGCAGCGAGCCGAGGCTCTCCCCCTGCGGTGACGGCTCGGGTGCCGCCGCCGTCTGCTCCCCCATGGCCCTCCGCTGCATCTCCCGCATTCTCCGCAGTGCATCGCTGCGCATTCGGTTTATCTCGTTCTCGCTATAGTCCGCCAAACAGATCCCCTCCGAGCAGCCCGCTCTCCCGCAGCATCGGCCACAGCGCCATGAGCCGCAGCAGCTTCACCACACGGTCGAGCTTTGCCTGATTTTCTTCCTTCAGCAGCGGCCGCAGTGCCAGCAGCAGCGCAATGTTCTTGTCCCCCTTGCCTGCCTGCGATACAGCCCCCGAAAGCGCCATGAGCTTTGTCAGATCGGGCATGGCTGCTGCACCGCCGTCCCCACCCGCTGTGTCCGCAGCGGCAGGGGAGGGAGCCGCCGCCTCACCCTCCTGCCCGCCCGTGAGCATAGCCGCCAGCTCCTGCAGCTGCTGCATACTCTCCTTGTCGGAAAGCACGCTTTGCAGCTTTTCCATAAGATCGTTCATAGCTCACCCCGCAGATTATTTCTTTCCAAGCTTTTCCATTATCGCCCGCGCCTGCGGCGAGTCCATTACCTTCTTCGCCGCCGAGGGGTCGGAAAGCGCCCTTTTCAGCTTCTCCTGCTGGTCGGCAGGCATATTCCCCAGCGCCCCGCCAAGCTCGCCTCGGCTCAGCTGCGCCCCGAGCTTCTCGGGCGTAGTCCCCAGCTTTGAAGCCGCAAGCCCCAGCAGCGCAGATACCGTCTTCTTGTCGGGCTGTTTAAAATTGCTCATAAAAAATTCTCCTTTAATCTATTGCATATATTTATTTTTATGTTATAATATAATTGATTAGAACTTTATTTCTGTTTCAGCACCCGAGGGGAGTGAAAGCAGGTGCGGATAATAGTCTTTGCCGATACACATGGGAACACAAAGCAGGCACGAGAGGTCTTTATGCGAAATGAAGATGCTCCCGTATTTATTTTTCTCGGCGACGGCGAAAGTGACCTCGACAGAATGCGCAAGGCGTATCCCGATAAAACAATACTCTCCGTCCGCGGTAACTGCGATTACAGCTCCACAAGCAAGGAGGACGGTGTGTTCGATGCCGAGGGCACTAAGCTGTTCTTTACTCACGGACATAACTGGGGCGTGAAGTATACCGTCGAGCGTGTCTTCTATAAGGCTAAGGAGGTAGATGCACAGATCGCCCTCTTTGCTCATACCCATACACGCTTCTATGAGTATTTCGACGGAGTTCATATCCTGAACCCCGGCAGCGCCGCCTATCCGCGCGACGGCAAACGCCCGAGCTATGCGTTTGTTGACATAACCCCGCGCGGCATTCTCTGCTCCCATGTCGAGCTGTAAAGCAGCTCTGCTTATATGATATGCGATCCGACCGCTGCCTGCCACGGTCGGATCTTTGTTATATCCCCCC
>CAMOFU010000186.1 GCA_946613705.1 uncultured Clostridia bacterium | reverse complement strand
CAGTCCCTGTTTTGACAAAGCTGCTGTATATTTTATATTGTATAATATTTTAAGGTAAAACTACTCCGCTTGGCGGAGATGACGACGGGCGGGTGATGATATGTTCGGAAAGGTGCTGATCTCTGATTGCAGTGCGGCGGAGAGCAGCGTGCTTCTCGACACCCTGCCCGATTACGGCTACGAGGGAGAACAGCTGAGCCTTGATGTCAAGAAATACGATCACGACCTGTCGGGATATGCGGGCGTGATATTCGTGATGCGGGAGCATTCCGAGGATATGCTCGACCGTGCCGACAGGCTGTTCGAGAGCTACAGGAACGGCTTTGCGGTGCTTATCGAGAATTACGGTACCATGCAGCTCTCTGAGGGACGGTTTGCCGATGCGCTGAGATTTGAACGGCCTATTATCGCGGACGAGATACTCTGTCGGGTCAGGCAGAAGGTACACGGCGGCTATTTCATGCGCAGGGGAACGCTCGGGACAGTTGTTTCCGAGCTGCTTTACGGGCTCGGCTACAGGCGGCGGTACTCGGGCTTTACCGAGCTTGAAGAATCGTTAAGCTACCTGTTCCGCTGCGGAGCGGTAAAGTATAATCTGAACAGGGATATCTACCCCTATGTCGGCAGGAAGCTGATGCAGTCGGTCACTGCCGTAGAGCGGTCGATAAGGCTCATCAACAGCAGAGTATGGAGCAGCGCCCCCGAATGCTGCTATACGGAGCTGTTCGGCACTGCCGACATCGGCGGGAACGGTCTGCCGACAAACAAGAAGCTGATAGCCGCCCTGTGCAGCTACTTGAACCGATACCCCGCCGACGAGCTCCGCAGAAGAGCTGCACGGCTCAGACAGATCACCGAGGGAGGGAGCGAAAATGAGATACAGACTTGACATCGACACCGCTAAGGCGGATAAGCGCGGGAACGCCCGTTTCCGCGGGATAGGCATGGTGAGTGCCAACGGCTCGTCGCGGCTGCTGATCGACTACAGGGAGCTGCACCCGCAGAAATACAGTCAGCTGATGAGATATGTGTTCGGACGGGAGGGGCTTGCAGTCTCACACCTGAAGCTCGAGCTGGGCTCCGACGTGAATTCCTCCTCGGGGACCGAGCCCTCAGTGATGCGCAGCCGTGACGAGCAGCCCGATGTATACCGCGGCGCAGGCTTTGTGCTCGCACGGGACGCAAAGCAGATAAACCCCGAGCTGACACTGGATATACTTTTCTGGAGCGAGCCCCGCTGGGTGACCGATGCCCCCGACCGCAATGCCGCAAGATACGAATGGTACATCAAAACGCTCACCGCCGCCTATGAGCAGCTTGGGCTGAGGTTCGACTATGTCAGCCTTGTGCGCAACGAACGGGCTCACGATGCCGAGTGGATAAAGTATTTTGTCCGCAGACTGCGCAGAGAGACTTCCCTGCCCTACGACCCGTGCAGCATCAGGATAGTCGGCGGCGAGGAGGTCTGCACCTGGGGCTTTGCCGATCTGATGCTCTCCGACGCGGAGCTGCGCGGCATGATAGATGTCGTCGGCAGCCATTACACCTCGATAGCCTCCGAGAGCGCCCTTGAGCTTGCGGATAAGCACGGCAAGGAGCTGTGGTTCTCGGAGGCAAGCTCGCCGATGGGCTATTCCCGCGGCGGGGCAAGGCTCGGCTGTTCGGGGCTTGCGGGCGTTGGCGGAGTGCTGGACATAATCGACCGCTTCATCGCAATGTATCCGCGCGGCGAGATGACGCTCTGTGAGCTGCAGCCGATAGTCGCCGCATACTACGACGGCGTGACCTACGGATATAAGCAGCTTATCCGCGCCTGTGAGCCGTGGAGCGGCACATTTACGGCAGATACGGGATTTTTCGCATTTTTGCACATCTCGCAGTTCATACGGAAGGGCTGGTGCTTTATGCCCGGCTGCTGCTTCAATGACGGCGAGGTCGGCGGCGACGGACACGCGCTTGTGAACGTCCGCCGCAGCTGCATGACCCTTTGCAGTCCCGACGGCAGAGAGATCACGGCAGTCATCACCAATTCGCTGAGCGAGCCTGTAGTCTACAGTCTGCACGGGCTCGCGGGCAGGACGCTCGGCATATGGGAGACTGTTTACGGCAGTGAAAAGCGGCTGTTCTCCCACCGCGCAGATATCACAGCGGGCGAAACGGCAGAGATGACCGTCGAGCCGTATTCTGTAGTCACCGTATCAACGGTGCAGCCCTGCCGCGCAGAGTTCCCCGACCTTCGGGACAGCGCCGAAAGCCCCGTAATGCCGCTCCCCTACCGCGATATGCTCCGATACGACGGGGAGATGCTGCGTCTGCGCGGAGGCGCACCGCTCTACACCACCGATCAGGGCGGAGCATTCGAGATAGGCAGCCGCAGGGGACAGCCGATGCTGATACAGCAGATCACCGACAGTCTGCGTGCCGAGGAATGGGGCTACACCCCCGAGCCTGTCACAAGCCTCGGCGATGACCGCTGGTACGATTACAGCTTCTCGGCAGACATAGCCTTTGCCGAGGAACGAAGCAGCGGCTGCTATGCGGGCATAGGTATAAGATACGCTCTTGCGGCAGAGGGTGCGCACGGACTGTGGATAAGGCTCTTTGCCGACGGCAGATGGGAGCTTATGAAAACTCACGGCTGTCTGCTGCGCGGGCAGCTCGGGAAGCTCGATGCGGACGCGGTACACCGCCTCACCCTTGCGGCAGTCGGCCGTGAGGTGACGGCGCTGCTCGACGGCAGAGAGCTGTGCAGATACACCGAACAGCAGCGCGCTGCCTCGGCGGGACGGGCGGCACTCTACAGCTCCTTTGACCGAAATGCTTTCGCGGCGCTCGAGATACAGCCGCTCTCCGAGCATTACTTCGTCGAGCGCTTTGACTGCACGGACCCCTGCGTGAGCTTTTCGGGAGACTGGCAGCACGGGCTGACGGGGAGCTTCCGCGAGCTCAACCGTACCGCATCAACGGGCGGTATCGGCAGCGGGCTCGAAATAAGCTTCAAGGGCAGCAGCATCGCACTGATGGGGAAAACAGCCGCAGCCGAGCTATCCGTCAGCATCGACGGCGGCAGCGGCGGGATATTCACCGCAGCAGAATGCTCCCACCGCGAACGCTCGCTCTGCATCGGCGGACTGTCCGGCGGCAGCCACACCCTGAGTGTCACCGTGACAGCGGGCAGCTACACCTTTGAGGGCTTTGAAGTCACCCCCGATGAATGATACAAGCCGTAACACGAATATACTGTGAACACCCCCTGTATTCTTATAATTTATATAAGGAGGCGAGTGTGTGATTTGCAGTTTTTCAAGCCTGAGAAGCAAGGAGGTCGTGAACGTCAAGACGGGAGAGAAGATCGGCTTCATTGACGATCTGGAGCTCGACAGTGTCAGCGGGAGGATAGTTTCGCTGACGATCTACGGCAGGAGCAGAGCCTTCGGGCTTATGGGCAGAGATGAGGATATCATCGTAAAATGCAGAGATATCGAGCTTATCGGTGAGGACACGGTGCTGGTAAGCTTTGAAAAGGATGCAGTTTGCATAAAGCCGCAGAGCTGTCGGGTCGAAAATTTGTTGGATAAAACGAAGGATAATAATTGACAAAACGATCGGAATGTGATATAATATTAAAGCAATTCGCACGCCCTGCTTTTGCTGTGGTCCCCACAGGGGTGAAGGCAAGCCAAGCAAGGCGGAGGATAGACAACACCGCGTAAAAGCGGAATAAAAACCAAACAGGAGGTTACTACCATGGCAGTAGTATCAATGAAGCAGCTTCTTGAGGCAGGCGTACACTTCGGCCACCAGACAAGAAGATGGAACCCGAAAATGGCACCGTACATTTTCACAGAGAGAAACGGCATCTACATCATCGACCTGCAGAAGACCGTTAAGAAGCTCGAGGAAGCTTATATGTTCGTAAGAGAGCTTTCCGCAGAGGGCAAGGAGGTACTGTTCGTAGGTACCAAGAAGCAGGCAGCCGAGTCGGTGAAGGAAGAGGCTACAAGAGCCGATGCTCACTATGTAAACGCAAGATGGCTCGGCGGTATGATGACAAACTTCAAGACTATCCAGAGACGTATCAAGAGACTTGAGCAGCTGAGGACCCTTGAGTCTGACGGCACCTTCGACAGACTTACCAAGAAGGAAGTTGCAAAGCTCAACCTCGAGATCGAGAAGCTTGAGAAGTTCATGGGCGGTATAAAGAACATGAAGACCCTGCCGGGCGCACTCTTCGTTGTTGACCCCCGCAAGGAGAAGATCGCAGTCAGCGAGGCTAAGAAGCTGGGTATCCCCGTAGTGGCTATCGTTGATACCAACTGCGACCCCGATGACGTTGATTACGTTATCCCGGGCAACGATGATGCTATCAGAGCTGTCAAGCTGATCGCAGGCTGCATGGCTAACGCTATCATCGAGGGCAGACAGGGTGCTGATGCCGAGGCTGCCGAGGAAGAGGCTGCCAAGGTCGATGAGGCTGAGGACGCTGAATAATTTTTGATAATTGATAATACGGGCAGGCGCATATGTCTGCCCTGATTTCGGTATAAAGAAATAGTACAGGAGGAATTAAAATGGGTAAGGTTTCGGTTGCAGAGATCAAGGATCTTATGAAGGCCACGGGCGTTGGCATGATGGATTGCAAGAAGGCTCTCGAGGAAGCTGAGGGCGATACAGAAAAGGCAGTGCTCATTCTCAGAGAGAAGGGTCTTGCCACACAGGCTAAGAAGAGCAGCAGAGTTGCCGCAGAGGGCATCGTTACTTCTGTAGTTGAGGGCAATGTAGGTGCTGTTGTTGAGGTCAATATCGAGACAGACTTTGCTG
>CAMOFU010000185.1 GCA_946613705.1 uncultured Clostridia bacterium | reverse complement strand
TTTTTCAATTCATGATATGCCTACGGTTATTTTACACTAAGACCAGTTTCCTTCCTGCATACAGTTTGAATAGATCTTCGGTGTGGAATCGCTCACAGGGGTGATGCCCTTTGCAAAGAACAGCTCAGTAAGCGTTACCAGCTCATAGCCCTGCTTCTGAAGCTCGGGGATCAGCGTTTCAAGCGCCTGCACCGTCTGGAAGTTCATATCGGCATCGTGCAGCAGGATTATCGCGCCGTCCTCAGCCTGTTCGAGCACCTTTTCGATGCGTGTTTCGGCCGACACCTTGTCGTCCCAGTCGTTGCAGCCCTTGCCGTTGATGAACGGCAGATCGATGCTGTCGAACATAGTCTGATTTACGGCGATGTAGGGCGGGCGGAAAAACCTCGGCTGCTCACCCGTATACTTCTCGACGAGCTCTGAGGTATACTTTATCTCCTCTTTTATCTCGTCCGCGTCCATCTTGTTCATATACGAGTGCGTCCGCGAATGGTTGTTGATCTCGCAGCCCATATCGTAGGCACGCTTCATCACCTGTGCCGACTCCTCGTTGATGTTGTTCCCGATAACGAAGAACGAAGCCCTTGCATCATACTTTTCGAGCAGATCGAGCACATACGGCGTGCAGGTGGTGTTAGGGCCGTCGTCGAAGGTCAGCGCGAGCACCTTGCCGTATTCACTTGCTTCCTTGGCGGGGTGCTGAGTAGTGCTCGGAGCAGTCTCCACTGTCGTCACCTCGGTCACAGCAGCAGAAGAAGCTGTTGTCTGTTCGGCAGCAGAAGAAACGCTCTCAGCCGCCGAGCTGCCGTCACCCGAGCCGCAGCCCGAAGCAGTCATAGCCATAATGATACCTCCGATCAGAACAGATCTTTTCAGAAAACCTCTCATCAGTCCTCTTCCTCGTCCTCCGGCATATTGCCCCAGTTGTGATAAACATTCTGAACATCGTCATTGTCCTCGAGATGCTCAAGCAGCAGACCCATTTTGCGGATCGCATCCTCATCGGTGAGATCGGTATAGCTCGAAGGCACCTTCTCTGCCTCGGCGGAAAGAACGGTATAGCCCATTCCTTCAAGAGCCTCGCGCACGGCGGTAACTGAATTAGGGTCGCAGCTGATCTCAACAACATCGTCCTCGATATTGAAATCGTCAGCTCCCGCCTCCATGCAGTCCTCCATCAGCTTATCCTCGTCGGCACCGTTATTCTCGAGGATAACGGAACCCTTGTCGGAGAACATGAACGATACACAGCCGCTCGTACCGAGGTTGCCGCCGAACTTATCAAAATAGTGGCGGATATCGCCTGCGGTACGGTTCTTATTGTCTGTAAGGCACTCAACGATAACGGCAACACCGCTCGGACCGTAGCCCTCGTACACCATATCCTCATAGTTGTTCTTCTCGCCGTCGCCCGCTGCCTTCTTGATTATCCTGTCGATATTATCATTGGGAACGTTGTTTGCCTTAGCCTTGGCGATCAGGTCGCGGAGCTTGGCATTGTTTGCGGGGTCGGGGCCGCCCTCTTTGACCACAACAGCCATCTCTCTGCCGATCTTCGTGAAGATCTTGGCCTTGGCTGAATCGGTAGCTTCCTTCTTGCGTTTGATATTTGCCCACTTTGAATGTCCTGACATGATATCCACTCCTCGTAATCTCTTTAAAATAATAAAACGGTCTTAACTTTATAATTATACTACAAACTTCGTGATTAGTCAATAGTTTTGCCCGTGATAATTTGCCCGCCCGATCTCCGATCTTCACCGCTCGCTTTTATGCGGCATAGAATAACAATATCGCAGCGTCGGACTATTAATATGTGTCCGACAATGCCGCCGAAAGGAGCTCTGATAAAATGAACACCGTACTTCTGTCGCTCGGAGCGACAGGCTTTACCTTTGCACTGACTGCCCTCGGTGCCGCTATGGTCTTTTTCATGCGAAAAGAAAACGCCGCAGACTCACTGCAGCGTGTGTTTCTCGGTTTTGCAGCGGGAGTGATGATCGCAGCCTCGGTCTGGTCGCTGCTGATCCCTTCTATCGAACAGGCAGCAGAGCGCGGCCTTACAGCGTGGCTGCCTGCTGCTGTCGGCATAATAGCGGGAGTGCTGTTTCTGATGCTTTTCGATAAGCTTATCCCGTTTTTCCGCCCTGCCGATGATTCAAGCATAAAGCGCGGACTCGGCAGGACAGCAATGCTCGTTTTCGCCGTGACGCTGCACAACATTCCCGAGGGCATGGCGGTCGGGCTGGCGTTCGCGCTCACTGCCGACAGCAAGGGTCCCGAAGCTCTTGCTGCTGCTACTGCACTCGCCGTAGGGATAGGCATACAGAACTTTCCCGAGGGAGCAGCCATCTCACTGCCGCTGCGCCAGTCGGGAATGAGCCGAGGAAAGGCATTCGCCTGCGGTGCGCTCTCGGGGATAGTAGAACCGATAGCAGGCACACTCACCGTGATCGCCGCAGGGCATATCGCGGCACTTATGCCGTGGCTGCTTGCCTTTGCTGCGGGCGCGATGCTCTACGTCGTGGTGGAGGAGCTTATCCCCGAGGCGCATCTCGGCTCGGGTCATCTCGGAACGATGGGCGTGATGCTCGGCTTCATCATCATGATGATACTTGACGTAGCGCTCGGCTAAGGCTCCCCTTACCTGCGCACTTTCCCTACAGTCAGAGCATCAGCTCCATGTCGATACACTCACGGCTGCCGATCGGAAGCTCGCAGCTGCGCCTGCTGTATTCTCTGAATCCGACCGACTCATAGCAGTGCCTCGCACTCGGATTGTCCGCGAATACTCCGAGATCGATCCGCCTTGCGGTCAGGTTATCCCTGACATACCCGATACCGAGCTCCATCAGCTCTTTGCCGAGTCCCCTGCCGCGAAGCTCGGGAGCAAGCACAACAAATCCGAACCGCACGGAGCTGTTATCGTCGTTCGGATAGCGTATGATAAAATGCCCCGCCGCATTGCCCGCACTGTCCACAGCGGTAAGCGGGATAAATCTTCCCGCCGCGATCTGCGGAGCATAGTGCTTGTCTATATCATCATCTTCAAGAGGGAACCTGTTGAACCTGTCGGCAGACCATTTATAGAACTCCTCTTCTGTCCTGAGCCACTTACAGATCACAGCAGAGTCCTCTTTTTTATATGCTCTCAAAAACATGATCTCCTCCCGATCTCTTCGATCTCACATACCCTTAAAGCGTTTGAGGAACTGCTTGGTGCGCTCGTTCTGCGTATTGCCGAACAGCTCAGCAGGGTCGCCCTCTTCGACTATGTAGCCGCCGTCCATAAAGATGACATGATTTGAAACGTCCCTTGCAAACTCCATTTCATGAGTTACGATCACCATTGTCATCTTCTCCTCGGCAAGCTCCTTGATGACCTTTAATATCTCCCCCGTAAGCTCGGGATCGAGCGCCGAGGTCGGCTCATCGAAAAACAGTATCTCGGGCTTTAGTGCCAGTGCCCTTGCTATAGACACTCTCTGCTGCTGACCGCCCGAAAGCTCGCAGGGATAGGAGTTCTCCTTTCCTGTAAGTCCCATTTTGGCAAGCAGCAGCTCGGCGTCCTTCACAGCCTCCTGCCTGCTCTTTTTCAGCACATGGACAGGCGCCTCGATTATATTCTGCATCACAGACTTATGCGGAAAGAGGTTGAAGTTCTGGAACACCAGCCCGATCTTCAGCCTTATCGTCCGCAGCTCCTTCTTCGATGCATACACTGCCTTTCCGTTCTCGGTGCTGAGCATTTTAAGCCCGTCCACGGTGATCTCGCCGCCGTCTGCCTTTTCAAGCTGATTGACGCACCTCAGCAGTGTAGACTTCCCCGACCCCGAGGGGCCTATGATAGAAACGACCTGACCCTTGTCAACGCAGAATGATATATCCCTGAGCACATTCAGCTCTCCGAAGCTCTTTGAAAGACTCCTGACTTCAAGTATAGCCATCTACACGACCTCCTCAGTGATAATAGTTGTAGTGCTTCTCTATCATAGCGAAGGCAACGGTAACGACCGCGTTCAGCACGAAATAGAACAGTCCCGCAATGAACAGCGGCATGATAGAGCTGTAGGTGTTCATCATCTGCTTGGCCTTCAGCATGATCTCGGCATAAGCGATAACGGTCGCCAGCGAGGTATCCTTCACCAGCACGATGACCTCGTTCGAGGTCGCGGGGATAACGCGCTTTACCACCTGCGGCATGATTATACGGATAAAGGTCTGAGCCTTGGTCATTCCGAGCATTGATGCCGCCTCGTACTGACCGATCGGTATAGCCTCCAGTCCGCCGCGGAATATCTCGGCGAAATAAGCAGCGTAGTTCAGCGAAAAGGCAACTATCAGCATCACGAACATATAATTCTCGGAATGCATACAGTCGTCGAGGAACTTGATGAACCCGCTTACCTCACCGCTGCCCGCTGCGTCCTTGGCACCCTTGACGATCATCGGTATCGCATAGTAGGCGGCAACGATCTGGAGCATCAGCGGAGTCCCGCGCATTATCAGGATATAGAGATTTGTCAGCCACGAAACGGGCTTGAAGCGGCAGCGCTTGAGCCATGTCACGACCACTCCGAGCGGTATCGAAAACAGCAGCGTAAAGAAAAACAGCTTTAATGTATTCGGCAGATACTCGAGCAGTATCTTACTGACATTGAGAATATCTTCTGAATTCAAAATCATTCCCTCCAATTTAACATACTGATATGATTATACACTAAATCAGTAAAATAGTCAATAGTGTTGATCGCACAAACGATGCGGCTGCCTGTTGATCGCACAAACGATGCGGCTGCCGATGTATCAATTAACAAAACATACCGCCGCAGCTCGGGGCAAGCCGAACTGCGGCGGTATCAAAT
>CAMOFU010000184.1 GCA_946613705.1 uncultured Clostridia bacterium | reverse complement strand
ATGTCTGCTGCATCGGGACGCAGCCGGCACGGTGCTCATGCTTTTGCAGGGCTCACTTGCTGTAATCCATTTTCACAAGTATCTGCTTGTCGTTGAACACGGGGTCGTCCGAGCCCACGCCGATGAAGTTTTTGCCGAACATATCGAACATATTGCCCTTTACCGCAAACTCGGGCAGCCTGCCGATAAAGCGCTCTCCGTCACAGAGCATGGCGGTCTGTACGGGAGTTACGAACTCGCCCTTGTCGTTGAAGCCGCCGCCTGCCGCCCTTATAGGCACAACGGTCAGCCTGCCGTCAAGCAGCTCCTTTACCGTTTTGTCCGAGCGCTGTATGCGAAGGTTCACAAAGCCGTTGTCGGGAATATCCGTCATGCCGAAGTTTGCGCTTCCCGTGTGGGGCACGCCGTATTTTTCCGCGGTGCGCTTGTCGGCATAGCCCGAGATGAGCACTCCGTTTTCTATGAATACCTGCCTGTCGTTCGGGCGGACTGTTCCCTCGCCGTCAAAGAACGGAGTGAACCAGGTCTCCTTGTCCGAAACATCATGCGAAAGAGTAAAGCTGTCGGCAAATATCTTCTCGCCCGTCCTGCCCGAGAGCAGGGAAGTTCCGAGCGCCAGATTTTCGGCATTCAGGCACTCGGTCAGCTTTTCAAGATACCAGTAATACTGAGTCTGTATGATAAGCTCCTTCGGCAGCTCGACCGTGTTTGTAAAGCTGCTCAGGTAGTTGTCTGCCATATCGGTGAACTTTTTAAGATCAAAGCTTCTCTGCCCGATGCCGAACCAGCCGTCGTCAATATCCTTGCTGTCCTTGTGCTTGAAGCCGATATCAATGCTAAGGATGCAGTCGGTGTTTGAACAGTCGAGCCCGCAGGTGTTGCTGATGGCTCTTATGCCCTTGTTCGCTGTGACCGAGCCCGTGAATATAAAATCGGGAAAATGAGTTTTCAGATACTCAACAGCCTCGCGGGCCAGATCCATAAGCTCTCTGTCGGAATATTCGCGCTCGGTCTTGTCGCGGTGACGTGAGCCCGTTTCGAGCGAAAAGCCGTAGGGACGTTTCAGCGTCAGGTTTTCCTGTGCCAGACGGTAGCCCTCCTCCTCGCTGATATTATCCTGAATGTACTGTATCCCCGCATACCCTCCGTCATACACTCGGAACGAGCGGAAGGTGCGGCTGTCCTTGTTGAATGCCTTGATCTTTGTTTCCTCTATCTGCACCTCGCGCCACGAAAAGCCCGAGGTCAAAAGCTCTCTTTCCATATCTGCATCTGCACCCCCTCAGTTTATCGTAAGCGATCTTACGCGGATAGTCGGGCCTGCATCGGAAACGGGCATGGACTGTCCGTTCTTTCCGCAGGTGCTCGTATCACAGAATTCAAGGTCGTTTCCCACCGCGTCGATGTCAAACAGCGTCTTGAACACGCTCCCCGTCACGACATTTACCCTAAGCGGCTCGGCGAGCCTGCCGTTCCTTATGCGGTAGCAGCAGTTGGGCTGCATCGTGAAGGTACCCTGTCCCGTGCCGTAGTTTACGTTGTAAACATAAATGCCGTCCTCTACACCCGCGATGATCTCCTCGGGAGAGGTGTCGCCCGCCTGCATATAGGTGTTTGTCATTCTCACCATGGGCGGGAATGAGAAATCCTGCGCTCTTGCATTGCCCGTAAGCTCCTCGTTCAGCGTCATCGCCGAATTCGCATCATGCAGCCTGCCTGTCAGAACACCGTTTTTGATGAGCCATGTCTCCTTTGGCGCAGTGCCCTCGTCGTCGTAGGCTATGTAGCCGCGGTGGAGCATATCACCGCTGTCGCAGATCGACACCAGCTCGCTGCCGACCTTTTTGCCTATCACCCACTCCTCCTGAAGGGTCTTGTCATTCAGCATAAAGTCCGCCTCGCTCTTGTGCCCGAAGCTCTCGTGAGTGAACATTCCCGTGACCGCAGGTGCAAGCACGCAGACGTAATCGCCGGGAGTTACATCAACTGCGTTTCTTGCAAATTCAAGGTATCGGTCACGGCTTTCAATGATCTCCCTCTCGTGACCGCGGAGCAGTTCAAAGTCCATGCCTCTGTAATGCTTTCCCCCCGATGTCTTTATATCGTTCACAACAAGATCGAACCACACCCAGAAGCCGCATTGCTGATAGTCCTGCACGATCTCGGCACCCTTGCTCGAATAGAACTCCTTGACGGTGTGAGCCTGCGAATATCCCGCATACCACTGCTTCATTTCGGGGATAGTCTCATCTACGCATTCGGATATATAATGTGACAGCAGCTCCTCCCGCTGACTGCGGGTGATCCTTCTTACATCATTATCTCCGTCAAAGCGCAGCACCCTGTCCTTGTGTACCTCGAACATCTTCACAACGGGGTCGTTCCCGATATCGGGGTCGGGCTCTGCGATAGCTGCCAGAGCATCAAGCTCATGCTGTATCCTGTCAAGGCTGTTCGTCACGCTCGTGTACCAGAGCTTTCCGTCGTACACTCTTATCATAGCGCCCGTCACTGAGATCTCGCTGTTCTCCTTGACCTCTCCGTTCTGCACTCTGTAGGCTGCTGATCTTGTCTTCTCGATACGGATATCGGCATACAGCCCTTTTGGAAAATCATACATTTTCATCTGCCTCACTTTCTGCATCGCTCTCTCTGCTCGGCGGAGCAACAGCATCATTTGCCGCTGCCATAAGTCCTATGAACCTTTCGGGGATAAGAAAGCGGTATATCACATCGTTATGCGAACGGCTGCTCAGCTCTGCCTGCTGCACAAAGCCGAGCTTTTTAAGCATAGCCGTGACCCTGTCTGCCTTTTCGGGTGAAGCACCCGAGGCTGCCGTCAGCTCATCACGGCTTATGAAGACAGCTTCGCCTATGCCGTCAAGACAGTGCAGTATCCGCATACATTCGGGATCGGCTATAAGCTCTGCAAGCTCGGAGAATCTTTTAAGCTCACCGAGCTTTTTGCTGCTGTATTTCCTGACCGTTTCTCTGCCGTAAAGCTCGTCTATGCTCGCACCGAGAGAATCCGCGATCACAGGCAGCAGCGAGGGGTCGGGATAACCGCCGCTTTCCCATTTTGAAACAGCCTGTGCCGACACTCCGACCATATCGGCAAGCTGCTCCTGCGTAAGCTGCCGCTTTCTCCGCAGCTGTCTGATATTCCCGCCGAGTACGTTGTCAGGCATCCGACCGCCTCCTTTGAACCCATTATACCACAAACCCCGACGTGTTTCAAGCGATTCTTAATTTATTTTCTCAACCGCGAGTTGAGTTCGCTTCACATCGGATATACCGAGCTCCCTGTACGTCCCGACGATAAGCAGCAGTGTCACCGCAAAGGTCAGGATATCCGATACGGGCATCGAATACAGCACTCCGTCAAGCCCGAAGAATAACGGCAGAAGCAGTGCAAAGCCCACACCGAAAACTATCTCCCTTATCATCGAGAGCACGGTCGAAGCCGCAGCCTTGCCCATAGCCTGCAAAAAGATAAAGCAAGCCTTGTTCACGCAGGCAAATATCATCATGCAGAGATAGATGCGGAATGCGTGTACAGCAAAATCGGTATAATAGCTGCTCTCGTTCGCTGCACCGAATATGCCTATGAGCTGACGCGGCAGAAGCTCAACAAATATAAGTGCGGCAGCACCGACAGCTGCTTCGGCTATGAGCAGCCTTGTGAACAGCCCGCGCACGCGGCTTTTCAGCCCCGCACCCATATTGAAGCCCACTATCGGTATACACCCTGCCGCCATGCCGACCACGACAGATATCACTATCTGGAAGAACTTCATCACGATGCCGACCACCGCCATAGGTATCTGCGCGTACTGCTCCTGACCGAAGATGCTGTCCGCAGCCCCGTATTTGCGTATCATATTGTTGATAGCCGCCATTGCTGCCACAAGCGATATCTGCGAGAGAAAGCTGGTAAGACCGAGCAGCAGCGTCTTGCGGATGATCGTCCTTTCGGGCTTGAAGTCGGCCTTTGAGGGCTTGACGAGCTTCATATTGAAAAGATACCATACCGCAAGCACCGCCGTTACAGCCTGCCCGATGACCGTCGCCAGCGCTGCACCCATCATGCCCCACTTGAAAGCGAAAATGAATATCGGGTCGAGTATCATATTGATCGCTGCACCCGCAAGCGTGGAGAACATCGCAAACCTCGGGCTGCCGTCCGCACGGATAACGGGGTTCATCGCCTGCCCGAACATATAGAACGGGATACCGAACGAGATATAGAGGAAGTATTCCTTTGAGCAGCGGAAGGTCTCCTCATTGACCGTGCCGCCGAACACGGCAATGATGCCGTCGCTGAAGATCAGATAGACAGCGCACAGGATAAGACCCGATACCACCGTAAGAACGACGGAGCTCCCGACGCTCTTCTTAGCCTTGTCGGGTTCGCTCTTGCCGAGGCTGAGGCTCACAAAGGCGCAGCAGCCGTCGCCGATCATAACGGCAATTGCCAGCGCGATCACCGTCAGCGGGAATACGACCGTATTCGCAGCATTTCCGTAGGAGCCGAGATAGCTTGCGTTTGCAATGAATATCTGGTCAACGATGTTGTAGAGCGCACCCACAAGCAGCGATATGATGCAGGGCACCGCATACTTTCTCATCAGCCTGCCGACAGGCTCACGCCCCAAAAACAGATTTGAAGTTTCTTCCATATGTTTTACCTCCCAAATAAATACAGCGTGCAGCTGAAAGTCGGGTCAACGCTTAAAGCTGCACGCTGTATCTGATATTAAAGGCTCAAAAAAATAACGGGCAGCAATAACCGGACTTACGCTGTATCGCTGCTCGTTATATATTTATCATATCATACTTTTCTTTATTTTTCAAAGGGTATTTTGCACAA
>CAMOFU010000183.1 GCA_946613705.1 uncultured Clostridia bacterium | reverse complement strand
ACGACCCTTTTTCAAAAGGGTCTCCCCCAACAAGTCCCGCAGGCAGTAAGGGTAAATTATTATTTACGGTAATGATGACAGATGCAAGGGAGAGAATGGTATGAATGGGAGAAACGAAAATGAGAAGGGCAGCATATCGCTGCTTGGAATGAGCGGGATAAAATACCCGCAGGACTATGACCCGACGGTACTTGAAACGTTTCCGAACAAGCACCCCGAGCGGGATTATTTTGTAAAGTTCAACTGTCCCGAGTTCACATCGCTTTGTCCGATAACGGGGCAGCCTGATTTTGCGGCGATATACATATCCTACGTTCCCGACGTTAAGATGGTAGAGAGCAAGTCGCTCAAGCTGTATCTGTTCAGTTTCCGCAATCACGGGGACTTTCACGAGGACTGTGTGAACATAATCATGAACGATCTTATCGCGCTGATGGAGCCCAAGTACATCGAGGTATGGGGCAAATTCCTGCCGCGCGGCGGGATATCTATCGACCCTTACTGCAACTACGGCAGGCAGGGAACGAGGTGGGAGCAGGTGGCATGGGACAGGCTCACGCACCACGACCTCTACCCCGAAGCGGTGGACAACAGATAACAATTATCAAACAACAAATAAAACGGAGGTATTGACATGAGCAAGGTAAACGATTTTCTCAACGAGGCGGGCGTATTCTTTCTTGCGACCTGTGACGGCGACAGGCCGAGGATAAGGCCGCTGGGACTGCATTTTGAAGCTGACGGCAAGGTTTTGTTCGGTGTGGGCGATTTCAAGGAGGTCTACAGGCAGCTGAAAGCCGACCCGTACACCGAGATCGCCGCCTGCAAGCCTGACGGGCACTGGCTGAGATATTCGGGAAAAGCGGTGTTTGAGACAGACCCAAAGTATGCCGAGCAGGCACTTGAGATGTCGCCCGGGCTCAGGGATATCTATAACGATCGGACGGGCAATAAAATGATGATATTCCACCTCGAGGACGCACAGGCAAGAGATATCCCCGTAATGGGCGAAGGAGAAGACCTGCTCTGACGCTGAGAGCTGAAAGCATCAGGGAGAATGATAAAAAGGAGATGTTTGTCTGATGGACGATGGCCGAACGTGGCTTGGTATCGTTATCTGTGCGGCGCTGATAGCAGCGTCTGCGTTTATGACTGCGTGTGAGAACTCGCTGACCGAGCTTAAAGACAGCGAGGCGGAGAAGCTCTCGCAGCGCGGGCGGAGGGGCAGGGTGCTTGCAAGGCTGCTGAGCGATCCTGCAAAGCTCATCACCTCGGGGCTGATACTGCGGATACTGCTGGCTATGGCGGTCTCGGCGGCAGCGGAGGTGACCTTTGCCCGCAGGCTGGCGGACGCTATGGGCGGGGGGCTCGGTATGCTGCTGCTGGCATCGTTCATTATACTCTGCGCGGCGGCGCTCGTTACCTGTGTATTCGGGATAGTGTTCCCCAAGAGGCTGTGTGCGGCGGGAAAGATAGGGGCAGGCTTTGCCTTTGGCTGCTGCGGGATATACAGTGCGGTGCTGAGGCTCACCGCTCCGCTGGAGCTGGCAGTTTCGCTGTGCTCGGCGGGGCTTTTGAAGCTTTGCGGCGTGCGAAAGGCAGATCTTGAGGACACCGTCACCGAGGAGGAGATCCTGATGATGGTCGATGCGGTAAACGAAACGGGCGGGATAGAGGAATCGCAGGCGGAGATGATAAGCAACATCTTCGAGTTCGACGATCTGGAGGTACACGAGATCATGACCCACCGCACGGAGGTCGAGGCGGTGCCGATCGGCTGCACGATAGGCGAGGCGGCGCAGCTCATCATCGACAAGGGCTTTTCACGGATCCCCGTCTATGACGGCAGCATCGACAGGATAACGGGGGTCGTGTTTGCGAAGGATCTGCTGCGCTCGGTGCTGGACGGCGAGAGCAGGGACAGCTCCGTGAAGGAGCTTATACGCGAGATCAAGTATGTTCCCGAGAACTGCCGCTGCGACGATCTGCTCGAGGAATTCACGGCGCAGAAGACGCAGATAGCGGTCGTGGTGGACGAATACGGCGGCACTGCGGGTATAGTCACGATGGAGGATCTGCTGGAGGAGATAGTCGGCTCGATACAGGACGAGTATGACAACGAGCAGCCCGACATACAGGAGATAACGCCGAACACCTTTGACATCTCGGGCAAGGCAGCGCTTGACGAGGTCATGGAGGAGCTTGGCTGTGAGCTGCCCGAGGACAGCATACACGACACGATCGGCGGCTTTGTCACAGGGCAGCTGGGGCATATACCCGAGGAGGGGGAAAATGCGGTGGTGCGCTGGGGGAACGTGAGGTTCACGGTGATACGCGCGGGCGGCAAGTCGATCGAGAAGCTGAGAGCCGTTATCGACAGAAAGGAAGAGATATGAAAAGGTTATGCCTTGCGGCAGCGGCAGCGCTGCTGATGACAGGCTGTTCTGCGGACGGGCTTTTCGGGGGAGACAGCTCTCTGCCGACGGCGGAGACAAGTGCTGCGGGCACCTCCCCGTCACCGTCACAGGGCATTTCGCCCGAGCTTTTGGAGGAGCCCGACCACCCCCCATATATCCCCGAGGTCAGTGATGTTCCCGTTACGGCTGCAACGGAGTATTATCTTGACGGCATTGACGGCGACAAGCGGACAAGAGGGGCTCTGATGCAGATATTGAAGGGGCTCAGAGATCACGATGAGCGTATAAATCTCACGGGCTTCTCGCTGACGGATGACGAGATACAGGATATCTTCGACCTGCTGCTCTGCAGCGAGCCCGAGCTCGGGTGGGTGGACTACCATTATGAGGTAAACACCAATATCAAGGGCGATATACTCGATGCCTATTTCAAATACAACTCCGAGCCGGAGGAGGAAGCCGAGATGAACGGGCAGCTGCGTGCGGCCGTGGAGGATATCGTTTCCGAGACTGAGGGCATGAGCGATTTTGAAAGGCTGTGTGTATTCCACGACTTAATAGTGCAGGAATGTGACTACGACGGGAGCAACGAAAACGCCTGGAGCGCCTACGGCTGTCTGGTTGAGGGCAGGGCAGTGTGCGAGGGCTACTCAAAGGCGCTGCTGATGCTGTGCGAGCAGGCGGGCATACTCTGCATTCCCGTCAACGGCAGATCGACAGAGCCCGACGGTGAGCTGCATATGTGGAACAAGGTGCAGCTCGACGGTGAGTGGTACAATATCGACGTGACATGGGACGACCCCTCGGGCAATCCCGATGATGATGACAGAGGGTATGAATATGTGCATCACGACTACTGCTGCATCACCGATGAAAAGGCAGGCACCGACCACGAGGAGCTCGAAACGCGGCTTATGAAGTATCCGAGTGCTGTCTCGGAGACGGACAATTATTTTCACCGCAAGGGTCTGCTGATAGACGATATGCTCGCAGCGGACGATGTGATCTATCAGGCGGCAGCGGCTGCGGCAGCCTCGGGCGAGAGGGTGTTCCAGCTGGCATTTGCCGATGCGGAGGTGTATAACAGCTTCTGCGCCGAGGAGATAGACGGCGAGCATATTTTTGATGTACTGGAGGCTGTCGCCAATGACGGCGCTGCGATAGACCCTTTGGGCTATGAGTATATTGCCAATGAGGATATGCTTACGGTTTCACTTATCCTGCGGCTGAACAGCTCGGAGGAGCTGTACTGACAAAACCGCAGTATCACCGACGCGGGTTCGGTGATACTGCGGTGTTTTTGTATCGTATTATTTATTATCGTTCTGCTGCGGTCATGCCATGCCTGCGGTGATGATAGCCATTTTATAGACCTCCTCGGAGGTGCAGCCGCGCGAAAGGTCGTTGATAGGTGCGTTGAGCCCCTGGAGTATCGGACCGTAGGCTTCAAAGCCGCCGAGACGCTGTGCGATCTTATAGCCGATGTTGCCTGCCTCGATCAGCGGGAAGATGAAGGTATTTGCCTGACCCGCCACCTTACTGTCGGGGCACTTGGTCTTTGCGACCTCGGGAGATACCGCTGCATCGAACTGGAACTCGCCGTCGATCACCAGCTCGGGGTCGATGCTGCGGGCTTCGATAACTGCGTCATGGCTGAGCTGCACAGTGCCGCCCTTGCCCGAGCCGTAGGTCGAGAAGCTGAGCACTGCCACCTTCGGGTCGATGCCGAAGAACGCTGCCGTGCGGGCAGTTTCGACTGCTACCTCTGCGAGCTTTCTTGCGGCGGTGAGCGTAACGTTGCCCTCTTTGTCAACGGTGTCGGTATAAGCAAGGTTGATAGCGCAGTCGCCCATTGCGATCGTTTCCTCCTTGCCGTCCTTTTCTCTGAACATGATAAAGGAGGAGCTTACAAGGTTAGAGCCCTTTTTGGTCTTGATGATCTGCAATGCGGGACGAACGGTATCGGCAGTGGAATAGGTCGCGCCGCCGAGCAGAGCGTCTGCCTTGCCCGCCTTGACGAGCATAGTGCCGAAATAGTTGCTCTTCTTCAGCAGGCTGCGGCACTCGTCCTCGGTCATCTTGCCCTTACGCAGCTCTACCATCTGTGCGACGAGAGCCTCCATCTCGGGATAGGTCTCGGGGTCGAGTATCTCTGCACCGTCGATCTCAAAGCCGCCGTTATCGGCTGCCTCCCTGACCTCGTCGGGCTTGCCGCAGAGTATTACTCCCATGAGCTCCTCCCTCAGCAGCTTGTCCGCTGCCCAGAGGATACGCTCGTCCGTGCCCTCGGTGAATACGATAGTCTTTTTGCTTGCCTTCAGATTTGATACAAGCTTGTCAAACATTCCCATTTCTGATTTACCTCCAGTTGTTTTTATCGGAGCATCAGTCTCCATCTCTATTATAGCACATCTCTCCCGCCAAATCAAGCCCTTAGTCGGTCGCAGCGGCGACAGCGCAAT
>CAMOFU010000182.1 GCA_946613705.1 uncultured Clostridia bacterium | reverse complement strand
GAGAAGATAAAACAACGCCCTCTGTGCCGTAAAATGGCGCAGAGGGCGATTCGTTTTGTTACATGGCGAACAATTGTTTCATGTGAAACAATTGTTCAGACTTGCAGAGAGGTGATGATATCAAAGACCTCCTGCGGGGAGTGGGCTATGTATTCGCAGCCGTTGTCCGCAAGCTCCTTTTCGCCGCGGAAGCCCCATGTGCAGCCGATGCAGGGGAGCCCCGCATTATGGGCGGTCTGAACGTCCACGCAGCTGTCGCCGATGATGACAGTGTTCTTCCTGTCGATGCCCAGCTCGGAGAGGATATTGTTGATGATATCCGGCTGCGGCTTGGTCGGTACACCGTCGCGCTTGCCCATGACGAGCGCAAAATGCTCGCGGCCGATAAGCTTTTCAACGACCACCTGCGAGAATTCGTCGGGCTTGTTGGAGGCCACGGCGCAGACGACACCCGCATCACCGAGTTTTTTCAGCAGCTCGGGTATGCCGTCGTATGCGGCAGTCCTGACGAAGCAGTTTTCAGCATAGATCTCGCTGAATCGGGCAAGCAGCCGCCCTGCCTCGGCGGGAGTTTTTTTATCCTCGGGCAGCGCACGCTCGCAGAGCTTTGCGGTGCCGTCGCCGACGAAGTAGCGGTACTCGTCCATTTCGTGAGTCGGGTAGCCGAATTCCGTAAGCGCTGTATTCACGGCATTGCCGAGGTCGTAAAGCGAATTGACGAGCGTGCCGTCAAGGTCAAATACCGCAAGCTTGATCTTATCCATATAGTAACCTGTCTTTCTGTTAATTTCTATCACCGAATTTATCGGTATCATAGTCTATCTCTGTCCTTATGCTGCGCTCACCGAGCAGGAATGCTGCCTCGCCGCAGTAGTGCTCCCTGATGCCGAGAAAACAGCCGTAGAGTATTATCTCCTGCTTTTTCGCGGGCGGGAGGGATATGCTCTTTACCATAAAGCCCGTGGGTGTACCCTCGAGCGGCAGACCGATCGCATCGCATACCGATACAAGGCGGGACATCAGCTTCTCGATGATGAGATCGGAGATGAACGAAATGTGATCGAGCTGCTTTGTGATGTAGGCGGGGTCGGGGTGGGGGCCTGCGAAATAGAGGGTGTAAGCCTCCTGTTGCCAAGGGAATATCGCGGGCGCGGGGGAGATGAGCGTGCAGCCGATCTTATAGTTGTAATGCTCGAACCTCAGCACGCCGTATCTGGCAGATGTGATCTCAAACTCGGTGCAGCAGGCGGCGCGCTTTTTTGCCTGATAAGCCGCGACACGCTTCGCATCGGTGAGCTTGAACCACAGTATGCCGCCGACCCAGACCGCAAGTGCGGCGAAGAAGTTTATCAGACCGAGATATTCGCCCGAATCAATGACATAATACAGCAGCACCCCGAGGGCAGGCACGGCAAACAGCCATTCCATAAAGCCGATGCAGAAGAAGAACGCGCCTATATTTATCATCAGCTCATTTTTATCGGTCTTCACGGTCAGTCCTCCGACTTGCTTTCGAGCAGCGAGGAATAGCGGTCTCTGAACTCGGTGAAGCGCCCTTCGTCAAGTGCTTGTCTGATGCGCTCGGTAAGGGTGTTGTAGAAGTATAGATTATGGGTAACTGCGAGCCTTCCGCCCAGCTGCTCGCCCGACTTGAACAGATGCCTGATATACGCGCGGGAGAAGCTGCGGCAGGCGGGGCAGTCACACTCGGCATCGAGCGGGCGCTCGTCGAGCTCGTAGCGCTGATTGGTGATATGCATTATCCCGTTCCATGTGAAGATCGTGCCGTGGCGGGCATTGCGCGAGGGCATGACGCAGTCGAAGAAGTCCACACCGCGATAGACAGCCTCGATGATATTCGACGGTGTGCCAACGCCCATCAGGTAGCGCGGCTTGTCCTTGGGCATGAACGGTTCGACCTGCTCGATGACGTGATACATCACCTCTGTCGGCTCACCGACGGCAAGTCCGCCTATAGCGTAGCCGTCAAGGTCGAGCTCGCGGATAGCCTTCATATGCTCTATCCTCAGATCGTCAAAGGTGCAGCCCTGATTTATCCCGAAGAGCATCTGCTTTTTGTTGATCGTATCGGGCAGCGAATTGAGCCTGTCCAGCTCCGCCTTGCAGCGGTGCAGCCAGCGCGTGGTCCTCTCGCAGGACTTCTTTGAGTAATCATAGGGCGCGGGGTTCTCGACACATTCGTCGAACGCCATAGCGATAGTGGACGCGAGGTGCGACTGTATCCGCATACTCTCCTCGGGACCCATGAAGATGCGTCTGCCGTCAACGTGGGAGTTGAAGGTGACACCCTCCTCTTTTATCTTTCGCAGCTTTGCCAGCGAGAACACCTGAAAGCCGCCGCTGTCGGTAAGTATCGGCTTATGCCAGTTCATGAACCTGTGCAGGCCGCCGAGCTTATATATGATCTCGTCCCCCGGGCGGACGTGCAGGTGATAGGTGTTGCAAAGCTCGACCTGTGTTTTGAGCTCGTTGGCAAGGTCTATCGACGAGATGCCGCCCTTGATCGCGGCAGAGGTGCCCACGTTCATGAACACGGGCGTTTCGATCGTTCCGTGGACTGTCTCGAAACGTCCGCGGCGGGCAGCACCCTCTTGCTTTAAAAGTGTAAACATATAAACTCCTTTATCTTGTGCTTCCCCTGTAAACGCGGCAGTCGTCAGCCGAGCGGTTTTTCAGGGTGCAGATGTATTCAAATCCGTATTTTTCGTACAGCCCGATATGGTCGGTAGAGATATAAAGCGTTTCATACCCCGCCTCGGATGCAAGGCGCTTTGCCTCATCAAGCAGCAGCCCGAAGCATCTGCGGCCTCTGTACTCGGGATATGTATAGACAAATCCCACCCATGGGGTAAGCTCGGTGTCGTCTATCTCGTCCTTCTCGCAGAGGGTGCAGAAGGAAACGAGCCTGTCTCTGTCAGTGAGCAGCAGCAGCTTTGAACGGGCTCCCGTCAGTGTATGGAACTTGTCCCCGTCGATCAGCCCGCATAGGAACGCTCCCGCAGACCAATCGCATTTTCTCAGCTGCGCGAGCCAGTGCTCCCGATCGGGAGAGGCGAAAAAATCAACTATCTTCATCTACTTGTTATTTGCGCACCTCAGACTATCAGCATACAGTCGCCGAAGGAAAAGAAACGGTATTTTTCCTCCACGGCGATGCGGTAGGCGTTCAGGGTGTTCTCATAGCCTGCGAATGCCGAGACGAGCATTATCAGCGTGCTCTCGGGCAGGTGGAAGTTGGTTATCAGCCCGTCGAGCACCTTGAACTCATAACCCGGGTAGATGAATATGTCGGTATACCCCTCGCAGGGCTTTATCCCGCCGTAAAGCGTCGCAACGCTTTCGAGGGTGCGGCAGGAGGTGGTGCCGACGGCGATCACGCGGCCGCCGTTTTTCTTCGTCTCGTTTATCAGGTCGGCGGTGCGCTGCGGCAGCTCGTAATGCTCGGAGTGCATCTTGTGGTCGAGCACCTTGTCTTCCTTGACGGGACGGAATGTGCCGAGCCCGACGTGAAGCGTTACATAGGCGATATTCACGCCCATAGCCTCGACCTCACGCATCAGCTCCTTGGTGAAGTGCAGCCCCGCGGTCGGTGCGGCAGCCGAGCCGAGCTCGTTTGCGTAGACAGTCTGGTAGCGCTCGCGGTCTTTGAGCTTTTCCTTTATGTAGGGCGGCAGCGGCATCTGTCCGATCTCGTCGAGCACTGCGAACAGGCTGCCCTCGCATTCAAAACGGGCGATGCGGTTGCCGTCCTCGAGGATATCGGTGATCTCGGCGCGGAGCTTGCCGCCGCCGAATGAGAACCTTGTACCGAGCTTTGCCTTTTTCCCCGGGCGGCAGAGTATCTCCCAGACCATGTTCTCCTTCTGTTCGAGCAGCAAAAACTCGATGAAGGTGCCGTTATCCTCCTTTTCGCCGTAGATGCGGGCGGGGAGCACGCGGCTGTCGTTGAGCACCAGCAGGTCACCTTTTTTCAGGAAGCGGCATAGATTGTAGAAATGGCTGTGGCTCACCCTGCCGCTTTCACGGTCAAGAAGCATCATTCGTGAGGCGCTTCTCGGTTCTATGGGAGTCTGCGCGATAAGCTCCTCGGGCAGCTCGTAGTAAAAATCGGACCTTTTCATATTGGAAATATCTAACATAATCATTCTCCGTTTTCAATTATCAATTATTCTGCAAGCAAACGAACGTGTCCCTGCAATAGATTTACAAAAAATTCAAAAAAAAATCCCCTGCGGTATTGACAAGCGGCGCAATATTTGTTATGATTGATTTTAGAGATAGAGGCGCGGTCAAGATCAGTAGCAATCCTCCGACCATGTGTCAGGGCTTCCGAAGCTTATGGAGTTTGTGAAAGGCGCGGCCGCCGAAGCGCAGGTGTCGGGAGCCTGCCGCTGACTGCTGCTTTAAGAGAGCTTCGGTTGTCATCATAGATATGATGGAGTGCTATCGGCATGATCTGTTTGTGTCAACATTTCTATTATATTGTATGATGAGCCGATTTTCAATCGGTTTTTTTATTATCTCTGTAAATTTTATGTTTTGTGCAATAAAACGTCCGCTCAGAAATGATAATTGGGCATAAGTCACAAACGCACAAAAGCGAAAGGGAGTTTTGGAAATGAAGAAGTTCAAGGTAGGCATCATCGGTGCAACGGGTATGGTAGGTCAGAGGTTCGCTCTGATACTGGATAAGCATCCGTGGTTTGACGTGGCAGTTCTTGCAGCGTCCCCGAGAAGTGCGGGCAAGACCTATAAGGAGACGGCGGGCGCAAAGTGGAAGCTGAAGGATCCGATGCCCGAGTCTATGGCCGATATGGTGATAATGAACGCGGAGGAGGACGTTGAGAAGATCGCCTCGATGGTTGACTTCTGCTTCTGCGCTGTTGATATGAAGAAGG
>CAMOFU010000181.1 GCA_946613705.1 uncultured Clostridia bacterium | reverse complement strand
GGGAGAAGGGCTTTGACGCGCGCCGTGTCGGGCGCTCACCCGATGTTCCTCGCGCAAAGTCGGTATTTTTTGTATAAAGTGAATAAATCCGCTCTCCGTGCTTGACTATAATGACGAAATGTGATATAATAATAAATTGAATGATTATAAATGATTATAATAGTGGAGAGTGATACTCTTGACATTCAGTTCGGTTATATTCCTGTTCATCTTCCTGCCCGTGGTGTTCCTGCTTTATGCACTGATACCGCAGAAGACGGTCCGAAACGTTATCCTTGCGGCGGCGAGCCTTGTATTCTATGCCTTCGGCGAGCCTGTGGCTGTGATGCTGATGATCCTCTCGATCATCTTCAACTATTTCTTCGGACGTGCCGCGGCGGGAGAGAAGCACGACAAGCTCGCCGTGTTTTTCGCAGTGCTCGTGAATATAGGTCTGCTGATCGGATATAAATACACAGGCTTTTTTGCCGAGACCTTCAACAGCATAACAGGTCTCTCGATACCCGTCCCGCAGATACGGCTTCCTATCGGTATCTCGTTCTTCACCTTCCAGGGGCTGAGCTATGTCATCGACGTTTACAGGGATAAAAAGAGCGTTCAGAAGAGCCTGTTCTCGGTGCTGCTCTATATCTCGTTCTTCCCGCAGCTCATCGCGGGACCTATAGTAAGGTATGAGGATATCGCCAAGCAGCTCGACGAACGCGAGTTCTCTGCCGACAGAGTGAGCAGGGGCATCAACCGCTTCATCTACGGCCTCGGCAAGAAGGTGCTCATTGCCAATCAGATGGGCATTGTCGCAGACACCGTCTTCGGCTATGCTCCCTCAGAGGTCGGTATGCTCCCCTCGTGGCTCGGCGCAGTCTGCTACACTTTGCAGATATTCTTCGACTTCTCGGGCTACAGCGATATGGCTATCGGCCTCGGCTGTATGTTCGGCTTCGATTTCAGAGAGAACTTCGATTACCCGTTTATCGCCCCGAACATACAGAACTTCTGGCGGCGGTGGCACATCTCACTTTCAACATGGTTCAAGGAGTATGTATATATCCCCCTCGGCGGCAACCGCAAGGGCAAGGCGAGAACAACGGTAAATAAGCTTATCGTCTTCTTCCTCACAGGCTTCTGGCACGGCGCGAATTTCACGTTCATCGTCTGGGGTATGCTCCACGGGCTCTGCCAGATGCTCGAGACATATCAGGTGATACCCACCAAGAAAAAATGGTTCAGACCCATCGGCCATATTTATACGCTGCTCGTGGTGATACTGGCATTCGTTCTTTTCCGCGCCGATACGCTCACACAGGGCTTCAGCCTGATCGGGAATATGTTCTCGGGGGCTTCGGGCAATGCGGCGGTCAATGCAGAGATCATGTCCATGACCTCGGTGATGTTCATGATCGCGCTTGCTTTCGCAGTGATACTCTCAACACCGATATTCAAGGTGATACGGGCAAAGGTATCGAACACCGCTGCGGCAGAGGCATACAACTACCTCTCCTATCTCGGCTCGATTATCATATTCGCGCTCTGCATACTCTCGCTCATTTCGAGCAGATACAACCCGTTCATCTATTTCAGATTCTGATAAAGGAAGGATAGCAAGGATATGAAAAAAGCATTCAAGATCGTATACTCCGCGCTGTTCTTCGCCGCGTGTGCAACACCGCTCGCGCTGATGCCCTTTGTGCAGAGCAATGCAGAGATCGAGAAAAAGGCTTTGACAGAGATGCCCGCACTTATCAGCGACGGAAAGCTCAACACCGATTTCTCGGAGCAGTTTGAATCATGGTTCAACGACAGGCTCCCGCTGCGCTCTCAGCTGCTCTCGGCAGCCAATCTTGTCAAGGGCGAGCTGCTTACATCGCCCTCATCAAACGTTATCAGCGGCAGCGGCGGCTGGATCTTCTTCGATACCGATAAGCTCGATTATATGAACACCAACGCGATGACCGATAATCAGATCAGCTCCGCCGCGGTCACGCTCTCGCTCTTGCAGGAGAATGTAAAGAGCAAGAACGGCAGCTTCACCTTCGTTCCGATGCCCAACAAGGCCTCGGTCTACAGTGAGCATTTTCCCTCCTGCTACAAAAAGGCGGACGAGAACAACTATACCCGCCTTTGTGCGAAGCTTAAAGAGCTGGGCGTGAACTACGTCGATATGCTCGGCTTCCTGAACGACAACAAGGGCACTCAGCTCTATCACAAGCGGGACAGCCATTGGAACTACCTCGGCGCTCTCTACGGGTATAATCAGATAATGGAGAGCCTCGGCAAGCCGCACAAGACCTACAGCGGCGCGACCTATGACTACCTGAAGGACTGGCGGGGCGACCTGGACAAGCTGCTCTACCCCTCGGGCGGATTTATGGATTATCAGTATCATTTCAATATCGAGTATCAGCCGTTCAGGTTCACCGTACCCGCAGGAACGGGAGATACTCAGCAGCAGCTTGAGATATTCATGAGCGACAAGGAAGAGAACGACAGCCGCATAGGCACCTCGAACATGGGGCAGGCCGACAACACACGGCTGTATATGGTGCGCGACTCCTTCGGACGTGCGCTGCTCCCGTTTATGATAGACAACTATAAGCAGGCGATGTTCGTCCGCACCGACTGCCCCGAAATGGCACAGGTGGCCGAGGGCAGCGATATGGTCTATGAGATCGTGGAGAGGAACCTTGCAAACACTATCGCCACCGCGCCGTTCATGTTCGCTCCCGAAAGAGAGAGCGCTCCCGCTCAGGCCGAGAACGGCGGCACGCTCGAAACAGTCTGCTCGGACGAGGGCTATGCAATAAGAGTATACGGCGCATTGCCCGAGGATATTCCCGTCGGTGACGGAAGAGTGTATGTGCGCTTCTCGAACGCAGAGGGCGAGCATATCTTTGAAGCCTTCCCGATCTATGAAAAGAAGCTGCTCGGCGGCGACGGCAAGAACGGCTTCTCAATGATGATCGACCCCGCACTGGGACTGAACGGCGAATTCGATGTAACGGTATATGCGGGCGGAAGATCATTCACGGGCACCAAAGCAAGCCTTTCCGCAAAAGCACAGTAATATATTCGGAGGTAACACTATGAAGATGAAAGCAATGCTGATAACAGCAGCGGCTGTTGTCTGCCTTTCGGGCTGCGGGAACAACGATGATGTCGAAGCAAACGGCATCGTTTCCATGACTACGAAGGCGACGACCGCGACCACCGCCACGACAGCCGTGACCACAACAACAAAGAAGGAGACCACCACGACCACCGCAAAGACGACCACTGCAAAAAAGACCACCACGACCAAGAAAACCACCGCCAAAAAAACTACGACCAAAAAGACCACTACTACCACGACCCCCGCTCCCGTTGAAACGGTGACGGAGCCTGTGACCGAGGTACAAACGGTCTATGTTGAGCCGCAGCCCGAACCGCAGCCCGAGCCCGAGCCTCAGCCTCAGCCCGAACCGCAGCCCGAACCCGAGACCCAGCCCGAACCCGAGCCCCAGCCCGAACCCGAGCCCGAGCCCGAGCCTGTTCAGACAGGCCCCGATCTCTCAACGCTTGCGGGCAAGTGCAGGATCGTTTACAACGGCTGCACCTTCGGCATCGGCGACAATATAAGCAGCATCAAGAGCAAGCTCGGCAGCGAGTCGGCACCCATGCAGGAGGCTCCCAACTGCCTGACAGGCGAGACAACACCGCTCTACTACTATGCAGGCATGGAGATAGAAACGCTCAACGACGGCGAGATCATAGCCGTAAGGCTCTCCGAGTTCAGCTACCCCGGCAGAGACGGTGCTACGGCAGCAGGTGTGAAGCTCGGCTCGACTGTTGAAGAGGTAAAGTCAAAACTCGGTGAACCCGCACAGATAGATTTCGATACCGATTATGTATACAGAGAGGGCACCATGACCGTTACCGTGATAATCATGGACGGCTCTGCTATGTTCATAGAGGTAAAGGCATGATCTGCGGGGATCCGTGATTTATAAGAAACAAAACAAAGGAAACGTGTCTGATCTGACACAAGACAAAAAAAGGAGTGTATGAAAAATGAAAATGAAAATGAAAATGAAAAATCTTTCGGTACTGATCGCAGCCTGCTCAGTACTGGCACTTGCAGGCTGCGGCGAGAGCGGCTCTTCTTCGGCTGCCGATACCGCTGCCACCACACCCGCCGCTGCGCAGAGCGAGGCTGCTGCCGAGTCTGAGGCCGCTGCTCCCGCCGAGAGCACCGAGACCGCCGAGTCTGCCGCCGAGGGCGGAGAGACCGCTGCCGCATCGAGCTTTACTGCCGACAATGCCAAGGTGAAGTACAACGGCACCGAGCTTGCAGTGGGCGACAACATCAACGATAAGAAGGGCTCGCTCGGAGCCGAGGCTGCACCCGCTTCACAGGCTCCCAGCTGCCTGACAGGCAACACCATCAACGAGTACTATTTCCCCGGTATGACGATACAGGCAAACAACGACGGCATTATCTTCTCGATCGAGCTTACCAATGCGCTCTATTCGGGCGGCGACGGCACTACTGCCGACGGCTTCAAGGTAGGCGACACTGTTGATTCCATCAAGGCTGTGCTCGGTGAGCCTACCGAGACAAAGGGTACAAGCCCCGTTTACACCGCGGGAACTGTTTCCATGCAGGCAAGCGGCTCCCCCTCGGGCATAGAGTCTATCTGGATCTCTGACAGCTCTATCGACAACTGACAGGAGGGCAGACTGTATGAAAAGAACAATTATAGCAGCAGCCGCATTGACTGCTCTGCTCGCTCTTTCCGCCTGCGGAAGCGATGACAGCTCTGCCGCAGGAACGGTTTCGATCGCAGGCACCGAAAGCACCGCCGTTTCTCAGGCGGATACAGCCGAGAGCAGCGCTGCCGGGGACAGCACAGCCGCAGAAAGCTCAGCTGCCGAAAGCACTGCTGACGAAAGCACC
>CAMOFU010000180.1 GCA_946613705.1 uncultured Clostridia bacterium | reverse complement strand
AAAGAGGAAAAAACATGAAGCTTGACACTATGGGAAATATGCGCCGCACGGTATACTGCGGCGAGGTATCGGAGATCGGGAGCGAGGCTGTTGTATGCGGCTTCGTCGAAAGAGTGAGAAACAAGGGCGGCGTTATCTTTATCGTACTGCGCGACCGCACGGGTGTGGTGCAGCTGCTGTTCAACGATAAGACAGACCCCGCTGTTTTCGAGAAGGCGGAGCAGGTAAGAGGTGAGTTCGTGCTGATGGCAAAGGGCATGGTGGTCGAGCGCGAGAGCAAGAACGACAAGCTGCCGACAGGCCACCTCGAGATATTCGTAAGCGAGCTGAAAATACTCTCAAAGGCAGAGACTACGCCGTTTGAGGTCACAAACTCGGACAACGTGCGCGAGGAGCTGAAGCTCAAATACCGCTACCTTGACCTGAGAAACCCGAGATTGCAGAACAACCTTATCATGCGCCACAGGATAGCTCAGGTGACAAGAGAGTATTTCTATGAGAACGGCTTCCTTGAGATCGAGACACCGATGATGATGAAGTCTACTCCCGAGGGTGCAAGAGACTACCTCGTGCCCTCGCGTATACATGAGGGCAAGTTCTATGCGCTGCCGCAGTCGCCGCAGATCTACAAGCAGCTGCTTATGATATCGGGCTACGACAGGTATGTGCAGCTGGCACGCTGCTTCCGCGACGAGGATCTCCGCGCCGACCGTCAGCCCGAGTTCACACAGGTGGACTTTGAGATGTCCTTTGTCGATGCCGAGGATATCCAGCAGTGCGTTGAGGGCTATATGGCAAGGCTCTTCAAGGAGATCAAGGGGATAGAGCTGCCGCTGCCGCTGCCGAGGCTCACCTTCAGGGACGCAATGGACCGCTACGGCTCCGACAAGCCCGACACACGCTTCGGCTTCGAGATACAGGATATCTCCGAAACGGTCGGGGATATAGACTTTGCAGTTTTCAGGGACGCACTGGCAAACGGCGGCTCGGTAAGAGCGATCAACGTAAAGAACGGTGCTGCGACCTACACCCGCAAGGAGATCGACAAGCTGACAGAGCACGCAAAGGGCATCGGTGCCAAGGGGCTTGCCTATATCCGCTGGGCGGACGAGCCGAACTGCTCCTTCAAGAAGTTCCTGGGCGAGGGCGACCTTGAACGCATCTGCGGCGCTGTCGGGGCTGAGAAGGGCGACCTTGTGCTGATCTGTGCGGACAAGAACAAAGTCGTGCTGCCGACACTGGGCGCGATCAGGCTGATCTGCGGCAAGAGGCTCGGCGTTATCGACGAGAATAAGTATGATCTGCTCTGGATAACCGAGATGCCCTTCTTCGAGTACGACGAGGACAGCGGCAGCTGGGTGGCTGCGCATCACCCGTTCACTATGCCGATGGAGGAATGCCTTGACTACCTCGACACCGACCCCGCGAACGTCCGCGCAAAGGCATGGGACCTCGTGCTCAACGGTACAGAGCTTTCGAGCGGCTCAATGCGTATCACCGACTATGAGCTTCAGCAGAAGATGTTCGAGGCACTCGGCATGACCGACGAGGAGATAGCTGCCAAGTTCGGCTTCCTCGTTGATGCATACCGCTACGCTGCACCGCCTCACGGCGGAATGGGCATCGGCCTTGACCGTATCACGATGATACTTGCGGGCGCAGAGAGCCTGAGAGATGTCGTTGCCTTCCCGAAGGTGCAGAATGCCTCTGAGCTTATGAGCGAATGCCCGTCCGCTGTCGATCCCAAGCAGCTTGACGAGCTGCATATCGCAGTCAAGCTCTGAGAGCGGAGGGAATACATACAGGATCGAGGATAGAGATGTCATCATTTCCAAAGAGATACACGGGCAGCAGGCTGGAGCCTTATCTGCGCAGGGTGCAGTCGCTGCTCGACAGTAAAGAAATAAGCCGCTGTAAGGATCTGTTTGAAGGGATCTCAACGTTTTACGGGGTCATACCGCTTGACAGAGTATACAGGATACTCACCGAGGATCACGGGACAGTGATGTCTGAGGAGGCATTCCTTGCCTTCTGCGAATATGTGAGATATGAGCAGAACGATCATTTCTATATTTTCGGTGAGGAGGAGTATTACGGGCAGATCACGCTCCCCGAGACGGAACCGATGAAAAGGCTGCTTGCGCACGAGGTGTTTGTCGAGTTTGAGGATGCTTATGAGCAGCTGCGTGAGCTGAAAAAGGGCAAGCCGTGGTATGTGCCGACCAAGGAGGAATTTGAGGATCACGAGAGATCGCTTGAATTTGCACGCACCGAGCAGGTGATCGCTGCCGAAAGGTGGCTGACGGAAACCTTCAGGATAAGTGCAGAAAAGACAAAAGCCGCGATAAGTGATGTTCTGACAGGGCTGCACAGCGAGGAGCATGATATCTACAGTATACTTGATGATATACAGCGATTCACAAAGGATATGACTCTTGAACAGGCGCGCTCTTTTGTACCGATCTACAACGAGCTGAACAACAATACGAGAATGCCCGCAAACAACGGCTTTACCCCTGCTGAGACAGAGGCGCTGCGCAGCGAATACGGCTTTACGGGCAGCAGCTTGTTCTCTGAGCTTAATGAGCTTGATGAGGAAAAGGAGAAGGAACGCTCGGAGAAAGCAAGAGCGGCAGGGGATCGGTGGATACAGATGAGAAAGACTTTTTCTCAGCTTGCAGATGCAGGGTACGATCCCGATAAGCCGTCCGCTGTGCCGAGGAGAGTTGTCAAAACAGGACGCAATGACCCATGTCCCTGCGGCAGCGGCAGGAAATACAAGAAGTGCTGCGGGAGATGACCCTGCGGCATGGTCTTGACGTATACCTCGTTCGGAAGGATAAAAACTCATGACAAAAAAGGAAAAAGCAGTGCTCGTATGCGACAGGCTGGAGGAGAGATATCCCGATGCCGTGTGTTCGCTCACCTACACCAAGCCTCACGAGCTGATGATCGCGGGGCGGCTGTCGGCACAGTGTACCGATGAGCGGGTGAACATCGTTACGAAGACGCTGTTTGAAAAATATACATCTATCGACGACTTCGCGGCGGCGGACGTAAATGATATCATGGAGATAGTCCGCCCCTGCGGGCTGTATAAGACAAAGGCCGAGTCGATAGTCGGAATGTGCAGGATGATAAACGAGCGCTTCGGCGGGCAGATACCCGATACGGTGGAGCAGCTCACCACGCTCCCGGGGATAGGGAGGAAGACCGCCAACCTGATAATGGGCGATGTGTTCGGCAGACCTGCCGTCGTGACCGATACGCACTGCATACGCATAACAGGGCGGCTGGGTCTGACACGGAATACCGAGCCCGCAAAGGTCGAGGCCGATCTCCGGAGGATACTCCCGCCCGAGCGTTCGAGCGGCCTGTGCCACAGGCTCGTGCTGTTCGGGAGAGAGGTGTGCAGGGCAAGGGGCGAGAAATGCGCCGACTGCCCGCTTGCCGACCTTTGCAGCTATTACGGAAGGAAGAGCAAATGCAAGACCAAAACAAAGCAATGAAGAGCCTGCTTGAGTCAACGCTGAATACACGCGAGCTCGGCGGATATGCCTGTGAGGGCGGAGTCACTGCGGGAGACAGCATTCTGCGCAGCGACCGTATCTGTCAGCCGACCGAGCGGGACAAGGAGTATCTGAGGGAGCGCGGGATAACCACGGTCATAGACCTGCGCACAGTTCCCGATGCCGAGCAGTCGCCCTGCGGACTCAGAGGTGAGGAAGGGTTTTTCTATCATCATCTGCCCGTAGAGGAGGGCGGCTATGTCCCCGCACGCTTTGAGGACGTAGTGCCGAGCTACCTTATGATCGCAAGGGCAGCAAACATGGCGGAGGTGTTCGGCACTATCGCGGCCGCCCCGAAGGGAGTGATCTTCAACTGCTGGGCAGGCAAGGACAGGACGGGAGTAGTGAGTGCGATCCTGCTGATGCTGTGCGGTGTGTCCGACGAGGATATCATTGCGGACTATCTGCTGACAGGAGCATACAGCGAGCAGCTCTGGAAGGAGATGCGGGCGGTGAGCTCGGAGGAGCGAATGCGCATAGTGCTGCCCTGCCGTGATTTCATCGAAGGCTTTCTGCGGCTGTTCCGCGAAAACTTCGGCTCGGCGGAAGGCTATCTGCTGTCACTGGGGCTGACTGCTGAGCAGATCGCTGCGGTCAGAGGCAAGCTGGTACGAGACAGCGGGAACGGGCCGCTGAAAGGAGAAGAAAAATGATATATACCAAGCAATGCACCGTTACGGGAAGCAGCTGCGACCCCGAGGTGAAGCTTTCTGTTATCGCGGTGTTCAATACTGTTGAGGACTGCGTTACCGAGCTGCTGGGGAGCATGGGCATCGACGGAGTGACTGCCATGAAAAAATACGGCGCTATGTGGGTGTTCTCGAAGAACAATATCCGCATATTCCGCCGCCCCGAGTGGCTGGAGGAGTTTGAGGTGAGGTGCTTTATCTCGAAGCACTCGGCGCTGAGGATATTCGTCGATACCGAGGCGAGGGACAAGGCGGGGCAGCCGCTGTTCCGCTCGCGTGTAGAGATCTGTGCGCTCGACCTTGAAACGGGGAAGATACGCAAGCCCGATACCCTCGGCTTCCGCACGGAGATGGAGCACCCCGAGCCGCTGGAGGGGCTTGACTTCTTCCGCTTCCCGAAGGAGCCTGCCGACACGCTCGAGAGCGTTACTGTCCGAACGATGAATCTTGACTACTGCTCGCACACCAACAACATCGAATACGTCAGGTTCATTCTGAACACCTATCCCTCGGAGGAGCTGAGGGAGCGGGCGATAGAGCATATAGAGGTACACTATACGGGGCAGACCTTTGAAGGCGATGTGCTGGATATCGGCAGGCTCGGCCGCGACGGTCGGGAGCTGTTCTTCATCACCTGCAGAGGCAAGCCCATAGTCTCATGCAGCATAGCAGCGGCGGCAGCGGCCGCGCGCAATGCCGCCTTTTGAAAAATAGTATGTAAGGCAAAATAGTGT
>CAMOFU010000179.1 GCA_946613705.1 uncultured Clostridia bacterium | reverse complement strand
CAGCAAAGCCCGCCTTCCGCACAATGCAGGGCGCGACGGCATTGCGCGCCGCCGCTGCGGCCGCAGCGGCGGCGGTCGGTGAAATGTAGTTGACTTTATGGAAAAATAGTGGTATAATAATATAGTATATTTTTTTCGGAGGAATGTCTATGTCACAACGGTTTCTGATGGGCAACGAGGCTATCGCACTGGGTGCTGTACACGCAGGTGTCAATGTCGTTTCGGGCTACCCCGGGACACCCTCGACCGAGATACTTGAAACTATTGCAAAGAATAATAAGGACGGCTCGGTATATGTCGAGTGGTCGGTAAATGAAAAGGCGGCGCTGGAGGTCGGCGCGGGCGCAGCATATTCGGGCGCAAGGTCGCTCGTTACTATGAAGCAGGTGGGGCTGAATGTGGCCTCTGACCCGCTTATGAGCCTTGCCTATGTTGGTGTAAAGGGCGGAATGGTCATCGTCTCGGCTGACGACCCGGGGCCTATCTCGTCACAGACAGAGCAGGATACCCGTCACTTCGGACAGTTTTCCAAGCTGCCTGTGTTCGACCCCTCTTCTCCCGAGGAGGCTTATCAGATGATACAGGACGCATTCGAGTGCTCGGAGAAATACGGTACTCCCGTGCTGTTCAGACCGACCACCCGCGTCTGTCACGGCTGTGCCAATGTTGAGGTGAAGGACAGCTTCACCCCCCATAAGCCCGAGGGCTTTGTCAAGGATACTATGCGCTGGGTCATCTTCCCGCGCACATCGTATCTCAATCACTGCAAGATCGAGAAGCGCAACCCGCAGCTCGGCGAGGAGTTTTCTTCCTACCGATTCAATAGGCTGACGGGCTCGGGACGAAAGGGCATCGCTACCCACGGGATCAGCTATGCCTATACCTGCGAGGCGCTGCAGGACACACGGGCAGAGTGCAGGCTGCTGAAGATAGCTACTCCAAACCCCTTCCCCGAGAAGCTGGCGCTGGAGTTTTTGAAGGGGCTCGATGAGGTCGTGTGCATCGAGGAGCTTGATCCCGTGATCGAAAGAGAGCTTACTTATCTCTGCGGCAAGCATCATCTGAATGTAAAGATCCGCGGAAAGCTCGACGGCACCGTGCAGCCCGCAGGCGAGAATACAGTTGAGTCTGTAAAAAGCGTGCTATCCGAATTTTTGGACATAAACTATGATATGCCCGAGCTGCCGCCCGCACCCGATATGCCGATAAGACCTCCCGTGCTTTGTGCGGGCTGTCCTCACAGGGCATCGTTCTATGCGGTAAAGCAGGCGACTAAGGGCAGAAAGGCGGTCTACAGCGGAGATATCGGCTGCTATACGCTCGGAAATGCCAAGCCGCTCGATATGGTAGACACCTGCCTGTGTATGGGCGCTGATGTGACGATCGCGCAGGGCATACACCGTGTCGAGCCCGATACGCTGAATTTCTCGTTCATCGGGGATTCGACGTTCTTTGCGTCGGGCATCACGGGTGTTGTGAATGCGGTGTATAATCAGACGGATATAATACTTATAGTGCTTGACAACTCCACCACGGCAATGACGGGTCATCAGCCGCATCCGGGGACGGGTGTGACGATGATGGGCGATGTCTGTGCCAAGGTGTCGATAGAGAAGATACTCGAAGCGGTGGGCTGCACATATGTGAAGACGGTCGATCCGCTTGACCTGAACGCTGCCGAAACTGCAGTGAAGGAAGCGGCAGAGCTAAAGGGCGTAAAGGCGGTCATCATGAAGTCACCGTGTATCGCAGTTACCAAGCCGCAGAGCCTTTTTGCGATAGACAGCGAAAAGTGCATAAACTGCAAGAAGTGTATCCGCGAGCTCGGCTGTCCCGCGATCGTATTGACCGACGGCAGACCGACTGTCGAGAAGAGCCTTTGCTACGGCTGCGGAGTGTGCGCTCAGGTATGCCCTGTCGGAGCGATAGGCAGATAAATGGAGTGATATATATGAACAATACATTACTTTGCGGCGTTGGCGGGCAGGGAACTGTGCTTGCTTCAAAGCTGATAGCCTTTGCCGCTATGGAAAAGGGAGAGAGCGTGCGTACCTCCGAGACTATAGGTATGAGCCAGCGCGGCGGCTGCGTTGTGTCGCACGTCCGCGCAGGGGAGGAGATATGCTCACCGATGCTGCCAAAGGGCTCGGCAGATGTTATCATTGCCTTTGAGCCTGCCGAGGCGGTGCGCAATATCTCATATCTGAAAAAGGGCGGCACCGTTATCGTAAACAAGAAGGCAGTCAAGCCCGTTACCGCGTCGCTGACAGGCTCGGCTTATGACGGCAGCGAGGCGCTGGAATACCTTAAAGCAAATGTCAGCGATCTGAGGATCATAGACGGCGACGATATCTGTGAGAGGTGCGGCTCGCCGAAGGTGCTGAACATAGCGCTGCTGGCTGCGGCTGCAAAGTCGGGCGCACTGGGCATGACAGTCGATGAGCTGAAAAATGCGATCGTCAAGCGTATACCCGAGAGGTTCCACGCGATCAATCTCAAAGCGGTAGAGCTTGCGTGAGCACCTGCCGACAAATAGAAGGAAAGTAAGAAAATGGCAGTTATCAAAGCTGAAAAACTGACTTATGTATACGGTGAAGGCACCCCCTTCCGCAAGGTCGCTGTGGATAACGTGGATCTTGATATCGAGGAGGGCGAGTTCATCGGAGTTATAGGGCATACAGGCTCGGGAAAAAGTACGCTGATACAGCATTTCAACGGTCTGCTTCAGCCTACCTCGGGCAGCGTTTATATCGACGGCGAAAAGCTCTGGGAGGATAAGTCGCGGCTGAGAGCGATACGCTTCAAGGTCGGGCTCGTGTTCCAGTACCCCGAGTATCAGCTGTTTGAGGAGACCTGCTATAAGGATATCGCGTTCGGCCCGAGGAATATGGGTCTGAGCGAGGAGGAGACAGACAAGCGCGTGCGGGAGACTGCAAGGCTTGTCGGGCTCGATGACAGCGTGCTGGAAAAATCGCCGTTCGAGCTTTCGGGAGGTCAGAAGCGCCGTGTTGCGATAGCAGGCGTTATGGCTATGGAGCCGAGGGTGCTGATACTCGATGAGCCCGCCTCGGGGCTCGACCCGAAGGGCAGATCACAGATACTCGGGCTTATCAGAGAGTATCATAAGGAGAAGAAAAACACCGTCATGCTCGTCTCGCATTCGATGGAGGACGTGGCAAAGCACTGCTCGAAGATACTTGTGATGAACAATGCACAGGTGTTCTGCTATGACGAGCCCGCAAGGGTCTTTCACAGGGCACAGGAGCTTGAGAGCATGGGTCTTGCAGTGCCGCAGGTCACAAGGGTGTTCAACCGCCTGCGGGCGCTGGGGATAGATATACAGGACGATGTTTATACCGTCGGCTACGGCAGTGAGCTGCTGCTCGGAAAGCTTGCGGCAAGACAGGGGGGAGCAAAGTGACAGCCAAACGGCAGATGTCCGAGACTTATCTGGTAGCGGCGATACTTGCATCGGCGGGCGGCTTCCTCGATGCTTACAGCTACATAGTCCGCGGGCACGTTTTTGCCAACGCGCAGACGGGAAATATAGTCCTGCTCGGAATGAATTTCTTCGAGCGCGAATGGCTCGACTGCGCAAAGTATCTGCTGCCGATATTCATGTTCGTGGTGGGAGTGCTGCTGGCTGACCGAATGAGGATAAAGCTTGCCGATTCGACGCTGCACTGGCGGCAGCATATAATACTGATCGAAGCGATAGTTCTGGCGGCAGTTACCTACCTGCCCGTCGGCGGCGGGTATGATCTGGTCGCCAATACGCTCATATCATTCGTCTGCTCGCTTCAGGTGGAGAGCTTCCGCAAGGTGCATTCCATCAGCTTTGCCACAACGATGTGTACGGGCAATCTCAGAACAGCTACAGAGCATATCTCGCTGTATATGACCGAGAACGACAGCGAGCATCTGAAGGCTGCGTTCAAGCTCTACGGCATAATCGCATTCTTTATTCTCGGAGTGATAATCGGCAGCCTGCTTTGTACCGTGCTGGAGCGTGCGGGGCTGATATTCGTCATTTTTCAGCTCATCGCAGTTTTTGTGCTGATGTTCATAGATGTCGAAAAGAAAGAGGATAAGGCTCAGCCGCAGGAGGATGAGACCCGATGAGCGGCTGCGGTAAAGCACATATTTGTTGATAAAGGATAAGGAAAGCAGAAATAAGAAATGAATTAAGGAGAATAGCTTGTTAAAGGACATTACTATCGGACAGTTTTTCCCGGGAAAGTCACCGCTGCACCGCATGGACAGCCGCGTAAAGCTGCTGCTGACTATAGCGTTCATCGTGATGCTCTTTCTTGCGAAGAATATATACAGCCTTTCGGTAGGCATAGCCTTCACGCTGGTGACATATCTTATCTCGGATATACCGTTCAAGATGATACTCAAAAGCCTGAAGCCCATAATGCTTATCATTATCTTCACCTCGATACTTAATCTGCTGTTCATCAGGACGGGAGATGTGTACTGGGAGTGGAAGGTGATAAAGATAACCTCTGACGGTGTGGATACGGCAGTGTTCATGACCGTCAGGATAATCTGCCTTATCATCGGCAGCTCGCTGCTGACCTATACGACCTCACCTATCGACCTGACAGACGGGCTGGAACGGCTGCTGTCACCGCTGAAAAAGATCAGAGTGCCTGTGCATGAGCTGGCGATGATGATGACTATAGCGCTGCGGTTCATACCCACGCTTATCGAGGAGACCGATAAGATCATGCAGGCGCAGAAGGCAAGGGGCGCGGATATGGAGACAGGCTCGATCTTCAAGCGGGCAAAGGCACTTGTGCCGATACTGATACCGCTGTTCGTTTCGTCGTTTCGGCGGGCCGAGGAGCTTGCGCTGGCTATGGAGTGCCGCTGCTATCACGGCGGAGAGGGCAGGACGAGAATGAAGCAGCTGAAAATGCATCTCGTCGATCTTGTGGCTGCGCTTATCGTGGCAGCATTCATAGCGGGCGTTGTCGTCGTGAATAATCTGGTCAAGTAGGTAAAAA
>CAMOFU010000178.1 GCA_946613705.1 uncultured Clostridia bacterium | reverse complement strand
AGATCAGCTCACTATCCCGTTGAGCACCCTCTGCAGCTCGGAGTAATCCTTCATAGTCACCTTCCCGTCACCGTTGAGGTCTGCCGCCTCAAGGTCTATCTCCACCTCATAGCCGTTGAGATATTTTTGCAGAAGAGCATAGTCCTTCATGTTCACGGCTCCGCTGCGGTCGGTGTCGCCCCTCTGTGCCCCGAACGGCGGCTGCGGCTGATCTGTCGGGGGCTCTGTCGGCTGATCGGCAGGGCCTCCCTGTCCGCCCTGACCGCCCTGACCCGCAGTCACCTCCGCCGATGCCGCCTGCGTGCCGTTTATATAAAGGTAGTATGTCCCGCTCTCTGCAAGCGCTTCACCTGCGTATACTATGCTGTCCGCACTCTTGACAGCCGTTCCCGTGTAGACCGTATTGCCCTGCGAGTCCCTGATCTCCAGCTCGTCGCCCGCCGATATGCTCACAGCCTGAGCAGTCTGCTGCGTGCCGCCTCCGAAGCCGCCCGTTCCGCCGCGTCCGCCCATTCCGCCAAAGCCGCCGAAGCCGCCCATGCCGCCCATGCCGCCCATGCCGCCCGAGCTGCCGAACATGATATAGCTGCCCTGTGTCGGCGTTACCGCCATCTGCGACATTCCGATACCTATGACGGTGCCGCCCGTCACGCTGAACGATGCGTTCCTGTCGCCGTAGTCAAGCGCCGCATTCCCGCCGTTCGCAGAGCCGAACACCTCGGTATAGCCGCCCGATACCGCAAGGTCGCCGTTGGAATCCAGCCCGTCGCCGCCTGCGTCGATGTACCATTCGCCGCCCGATATCGAAAGCAGGAAGCTGTAGTCGGCAAGGTCGCTGTTGGCTGCATTAATGCCGTCGTCGGACGTATATATCCGCCCCTCGCCCGAGCGCAGGGTGATCGTCGCTCCCTCAAGCCCTTCATAAGCATCGTTCACCGTGATGCTGCTGCCGTTTATGTCAAGGATGTAGTCGGAATGCACTCCGTCATCGCCCGAGCTTATCGTAAGCACGCCGCCGTTGAGCGAAACAGCCTCGGTACCCTCCGTGCCGTTGAGATGTATACCGTCGTCCGCCGAATCTATCGTGACGGTGCCGCCGTTCACCGTGATGCTGCTGTCGCTCTTGATGCCCTTGGCAGAGATATCCGCCGCAGTGATCTGCGCATTGTTCCCGTGGCCGCCCGCCGCAGTTATGCTGATGTCTCCGCCGTTCTGGGTGTAGCCGCCGTCCGCCTGTATGCCGTCCTCTCCGCTCGTTACGGTCACGCTGCCGCCGTTTACGGTCACCGTTCCCGCACTCACCGTGTCCTCCTCGTCGGGAGATGCCTTCAGCCCGTCGCCCTCAGCTTCGAGCACAAGGGCTCCGCCGTTCACCGTAATGCTCCCGTCAGCAGCAAGAGCATTGTTCGCCGCAAGCACATTCAGCGTGAAGCTGTCCTCACTGCTGCCGCCCACCGTCACGGACGACTCAGCCGCACCCTTGATGCCGTTCTTGCAGGCAGAGCCGTCGGCGGTCAGCGTGCCCGTCCCCGTAAAGACCACCGATGCCCCGCTCTTCACCTTCACAGCCGCGCCGTCAAAGGCATCGGCGATGTCTGCGTCCTCAGAGCTCTCATCAGCGGGGTCCTCCGCATCGGTAAGGGTATTGCTGCCCTCTATTACTATCTCTGCCGAGGCTCCCTTGTTCACCGACAGCGGTGCCCCCGATGAGGAGGTCAGGCTGAGATCGTCGAGTATCAGCACAACGCCCTCGGTGCCCTTCTTGACCGTCACTCTGCCCTCAACGCATTCGCCCGTTACCACATAGGTGCCCGCCGCATTTATCGTAAGCTCGGTCCCCGAGATCTTGAACCCCTCGCCCGAGCTGTCCTCAGCAGCTACGGCGCTGTCGGAAAAGGTAAATACGTTGTCGGGATCGTAACTCTCCGCGCCGTCATACGCGAACGCACCCGTCACATTCACCGCCGCCAGCATGACCGCAGCCGCAGCTGCCGCACCTATCGTCCTTGCTCTTACTGTCCTTGCTTTCATAATGATACCTCCATGTCACTTTGCCGATATTTGCTGTTTGTTATTTGTTATTTGTTATCCGATATCTGTATTATAAAGCAGGAACTTTAAAGCTACTTAAATAAAATACTGCCCGTCGGAAACGATCATCCGCACACACGCCCCGCCCTCCCGTTCACCAAAAATTTACTGTTATGTCACAGAAATTCAACTGTAGAACTTTTTGGCTGTAAAGGCTTTTGCCTTTGTGCAACTCTACAAAATCGGTGCTGTTTGACCTTTTATTGCTTGACTTTTTGCTTTTTTAGCTGTATAATTGTAAAATGTATCATAATGGATTTATCCGCCCATTTTTGCACTTTTGAGGGTCGGCTGCGCTGCCTTTTATAAAGGAATAAATACGCGGAAAGTCTTAATAAACTGTGAATTTTCCGTACCCGCCGTCAAGGGCAGACAGGCGGGCGGAAGGTCAAACGATAAAGCTAAGGAGTGATCAGGCCTATGGTAAATGTCAAGGAAGTAAAGCTTGGCAAGAACACCCGAAAGAGTTTCGCGAAGATCAACGAGATCCTCGAGATGCCGAACTTGATCGAGGTGCAGAAGAATTCCTATCAGTGGTTCCTCGACGAGGGACTCAAGGAGGTCTTCAGGGACGTAGCCGCTATCACAGACTACAACGGCAAGATGGAGCTCAATTTCGTCGGCTACCGCTTCGACGAGAACCCCAAGTATACCGTTGCGGAATGCAAGGAGCGCGATGTTACCTATGCCACCCCGCTGAGAGTCACCGCAAGACTCAATAACAAGGAAACAGGCGTTATCAAGGAGTCAGAGGTCTATATGGGCGATTTCCCGCTCATGACCGACAGCGGAACGTTCGTTATCAACGGCGCGGAGCGTGTCATCGTTTCGCAGCTGGTGCGCTCGCCCGGTGTTTACTACGCCTGCGATAAGGATAAGAACGGCAAGGACCTGTTCAGGACTACCGTTATCCCCAACAGGGGCGCATGGCTGGAGTATGAGATGGACTCCAACGATGTAGTGTACGTCCGCATAGACAAGAACAGGAAGATACCGCTCACTACCTTCGTGAGAGCTATAGGCTTCGGCACCAATGAGGAGATAGAAAAGCTCTTCGGCGTTGACGAGAGGATCAATCAGACTATACTCGTAAAGGACAATACCGCCAACCATGAGGAGGCTCTGCTCGAGACCTACCGCAAGCTCCGCCCGGGTGAGCCCGCAACGGTCGATTCGGCAACGACTCTGCTCAACAACCTCTTCTTCGATGCGAAGAGATATGACCTTGCAAGGTTCGGAAGGTATAAGTATAACAAGAAGCTCGGCGTGGGGTCGAGACTTTCGGGGCACCTGCTTTCGCAGCCGATCGTTTCACCGCTCACGGGCGAGGTGCTCGCAGAGGCGGGCGAGGTGATCTCCTATGCAAAGGCTATGGAGATCGAGCAGGCGGGCGTTTCCGAGGCGTTCGTCAAGGTAGAGGCAAAGGAGTCGGTGGTAGACCCCGCAACAGGCGAGCTTTCATTCAAGCTCGAGGAGAGAGAGGTCAAGATCATCGGCAATAATATGGTGGATATCTCGGGCTATGTTGACTTCGACTGCACTCCCCTCGGAGTGAACGAGAAGGTAAGCTTCCCCGTGCTCAGACAGATACTCGATGAGTCGGAGACCGAGGACGAGCTGAAGGAGAATATCGCCGCAAGAGTCGATGAGCTGGTGCCCAAGCACATCACTCTGGACGATATCGTCGCTACCATTTCGTATTTCCTGAATCTGTGCGAGGGCGTCGGCACCGTTGACGATATCGACCACCTCGGCAACAGACGTATCCGTTCGGTGGGCGAGCTGCTGCAGAATACCTTCCGCATCGGCTTCACGAGAATGGAGAGAGTTATCCGCGAAAGAATGAATACCCAGTCGCAGGATATGGAGATAGTTACTCCTACCGCACTGATAAATATAAGGCCCATCACCGCCGCGATCAAGGAGTTCTTCGGCTCCTCGCCGCTGTCACAGTTCATGGACCAGAACAACCCCCTCGCCGAGCTGACGCATAAGCGCCGTCTCTCGGCACTCGGACCGGGCGGTCTGTCAAGAGACCGCGCAGGCTTCGAGGTGCGCGACGTTCACTATTCCCACTACGGCAGAATGTGCCCTATCGAGACTCCCGAAGGTCCTAATATCGGACTTATCTCCTACCTTGCATCGTTCGCAAGGATAAATGAGTACGGCTTTATCGAGGCTCCCTACAGAAAGGTAGATAAGTCTACGGGCATAGTTACCGATGAGGTGGTCTATATGACCGCCGATATCGAGGATAACTTCATGGTGGCTCAGGCAAACGAGCCGCTGACCGAGGACCACAGGTTCGCAAGAGCTAAGGTCAACGGAAGATACAGAGATCAGATACTCGAAATAGAAAACGATAAGATCGACTTTATGGACGTGTCGCCTAAAATGGTGGTCTCCGTGGCGACTGCGTGCATTCCGTTCCTCGAGAACGATGACGCGAACCGTGCGCTGATGGGCTCGAATATGCAGAGGCAGGCTGTGCCGCTGCTCAAGACCGAGTCGCCTATCGTCGGCACGGGCATGGAGTATAAGGCCTGCGTTGACTCGGGCGTTGCCGTAGTCGCAAAGGCAGACGGCGTGGTAGAAAGCGTCGATGCCGATAAGGTGGTCGTGCGCGAGGAGAACGGCGAGCTGAGAACTTACCCGATGACTAAGTTCAAGCGCTCGAATGCGGGCACCTGCACCAACCAGAGACCTATCGTCGATAAGGGCGAGAAGATAACCAAGGGTCAGGTAATAGGCGACGGTCCCGCGACCTCGAACGGCGAGCTTTCGCTCGGCAAGAATGCCCTGATCGGCTTCATGACCTGGGAGGGCTATAACTATGAGGACGCTGTACTGCTCAATGAGAATCTGGTAAGACAGGATAAGTATACCTCTATCCATATCGAGGAGTATGAGATCGAGTGCAGAGATACCAAGCTCGGACCCGAGGAGATCACAAGGGATATCCCCAACGT
>CAMOFU010000177.1 GCA_946613705.1 uncultured Clostridia bacterium | reverse complement strand
CAAAGCCGCAGCAATGCCAGAACAGCACCGAGCCGCCGTCCGCAAAGATGTCTCCCTGCTGCACCCCTTCGGCCATCGAAAGCGGATAGACCGTGCCGCAGCCCGTATCCTCAACATACCGCCCTGCACTGCTGTACTCGTCCGCAGAAAGCTTACGCATACCAAACACCTTCTCCCGCTCGTTCTGAAACGCGGTCACTGCCCTGCCGCTCCGTTGAGCTGCCGCTGCAGGAGCGAGTAGTCCTTCATGTTGACCGACCCGTCATCGTTCAGGTCCGCTGCCCATTCGTCTGCCTCGACCTGCCAGCCGTTAAGAAAGCGCTGAAGCCTTGCATAGTCCTTCATGTTGATATCTCCGTCGCCGTTTACATCTCCCTTGTCGGGGTCGGGCAGGAACCAGTATCTCAGCCCGTTATCCAGCACATAGCGTGCCGCCGCAGTCTTAGGACGGCATTTGACCGTGAAGCCTTCGAGCGGTATGTAATTCCACAGACTGTCAGATGTGTACCCGACGGCTCTCAGTCCGATTTTTTGTACACTTGCGGGTATGGTCAGCTCACTGAGGGCATCGCAGCCAAGAAATGCGTTCTCACCGATCGTCTCCAGCCCGTAAGGGAGCGATACCTGTGCAAGCTCGCGGCAGTACATGAACGCAGTTGAGTCAATGACCTTGCATGAGGACGGCACCGTGAGCGATGCGAGCTTATAGCATGAGCCGAAGGCATAGCTCCCTATCCTTGTCACGGTCTTCGGAATGGATATCTCTTTGAGATGCAGATTGCCCGTAAAGGAATAGTCTTCCAGCTCGGTAACGGGTCTGCCGTCTATAGTCTCGGGTATAATTGCCGATACCTCATCGGCAGTGTATCGCTTGATGGCAGCGCTACCGTCACTTTTTACAGTGTATTCAAAGCTGCCGCAGGTCTCGGCATAAGCCGTTACCCCACAGGACAGCAGCATGATGATCGCGGCAAATACCGCAGTCATACGGTCAAGCTTTATCACTGTCATTCACCTCCGTCGGTTTTATAGTAGCATATCGGGAATGCCCTATTTCTTAAAAAAACGTAAACTTTTCTTAAATTTCTTGTAATTGTCACATAATAGATATAAAATATATATAAGCAGCCGTACATATTTATAATCACAAGCTGCAAATACGGACAAAACGAAGAATCAGAGACAAATGCGCTGAGGGCTTCCGATAAGCCTTGCAGCATAGAAGGAGTGAGCACAGCAAATATGATGATCCTGTCAGGAAAGCCCGTGTTCGGGGGGATAGCAAGGGGCAAGCTCTTCTATTTCCAGCCGGACGAGAACGAGGTCACCAAGCGGCTCGTCAAGGACACCAGGCTTGAATTGGAAAAATACAATGCTGCGAAGGAACACGTTATAGAAGAGCTGGACAAGCTCTACCATACCGCAATAGATAAGGTCGGCGAGAACGAGGCCGCCATATTCATCATCCACAAGATGATACTCGACGACAATGCCTTCCGCACCAGCATACATGAACGGATACTCGACGACCACTTCTCTGCCGACTATGCCGTCGCGCAGACTGCCAGAGATCTTGCGCAGAAAATGTTCGGTGTCGGCAGCGATTATATCAGAGAACGCGCCGCAGATATCAAGGACGTATGCGACAGGCTGATAAGGCATATCCAGAACAAGAACGAGAAGCTGATAGAGCTCAACGAAAAGGTGATACTCTGCGCCGACGAGCTTATGCCGTCAGAAACGATGCAGCTCGACCTCTCGAACGTGCTGGCTATCATCACACGCTACGGCTCCTCCAACTCGCACACCGCCATACTTGCGAGGACAATGAATATCCCCGCGATCATCGGCATAGGTGCCGACAAGCTGAGTATGCTCAGAGGCATGGAGGCGATAGTTGACGGCTACAACGGTGCGCTCTATATCGAGCCCGACGAGAATGCACTGCGGCGGCTCTCACAGCTTGAGGAGGCCGAGGCTAAAAAGCGTGAGATGCTCAAGCGCTTCAAGGGCAGAAAAAATATCACGCTCGACGGCACCGAGATAGAAGTCTTCGCCAACATCGCGGGTCTTAACGACCTGAAATATGCGCTCGAAAACGATGCGGGCGGGATAGGCCTTTTCAGGAGCGAGTTTCTCTACCTCGGGCGCACACAGATGCCCGATGAGGACGAGCAGTTCTACAACTACCGTCAGGTGCTCGAACGCATGGGCGGCAGAAAGGTCATAATCCGCACTATGGACGCGGGTGCCGACAAGAACATCAAATCCTTCGGGCTTGCAAAGGAGGAAAACCCCGCACTGGGCGTGCGTTCTATAAGGCTCTGCCTGCTGCGGCCCGATATGTTCAAGACCCAGCTGAGAGCACTGCTGAGAGCTTCGGTCTACGGCGATCTGGCGATAATGCTGCCGCTCATCACCGCCGCCGAGGAGATACACCGCGCCAAAAAGCTGATCGAGGAGGCTAAGGATCAGCTGCGTGCCAAGGGTCAGGCATTCCGCGAGGATATAAAGGTCGGCATAATGGTCGAGACTCCCGCAGCCGTTCTTATGAGCGACGATTTCGCGCAGGAGGTCGATTTCTTCTCGATCGGCACCAACGATCTCGAACAGTATATCATGGCTCTTGACCGCCAGAACCTCACCCTCGAGAGCTACTATGAAGACCCCACTCATGAGCCGCTGCTGCGTGCCATGCGCTTTACCTGTGACAACGCTCACAAGCACGGGATCCCCGTGGGCATCTGCGGTGAGCTGGGCGCAGACCTCGATCTTACCGAGGAATTCCTGAAAATGGGCATTGACGAGATCTCGGTAACCCCGTCACAGGTGCTTCCGCTGAGACAACGCATCAGGTCTTTGCGTATAGACAACAGAAAACAGCTCTTTGACCCCGCCGCATTAAAGGCATAAGGGTATATGGGTACAAAAAATCGGACAGCTGCTGTCATCGGCGGCTGTCCGTTATTTTGTACTCATTCTGTTTGGGAGCGTCTCAGCTCACTCGCAGTCCTGCGGGCCTGACGGCGGGTCTGCGGCTGCGGCGAAGCTCCTTGTTGGTAAAGAATCCGAACGAAAGGATCCCCGCCATAAATATCCACACCAGCGGCTCCGAGATGATTATGCCCGTGTAGCCTATACGCGGCGCAAGTATCATAGCGACCACGAACTTCCCTGCCAGCTCAACAAAGCTCGAGATCAGCGGGAAGAGCTTCACGCCCATACCCTGAAGCGCGTTCCTGAACACGATCACGATGCCGAGAATGAAATAGAACGGCGTATTGATATGCAGATATCGGGTCGAGAGCTCCGTGATATACTGATTGTCCATGCCCGTGATGAGCCTGATGAAAAACGGCGCAAACAGATAGTTTGCCAGCACGCAGACCGCGCTCCAGCCCCACGCAAGGAGCGTTGCATCATAAAAGCCCTTGCGCACACGGTCAAGCCTGCCCGCACCGTAGTTCTGCCCGCCGAAGTTGGCTGCCGCCGCCCCGAACACCGAGAAGGGAGTCATGAACATCTCGCTGATCTTGCGGGAAGCCGCATGGGAGGCTATGGTGTCGGTCCCGAGATCGTTGATAGCGCCCTGCATCACCAGCGAGCCGATAGACACCAGCGAATACATCAGCCCCATCGAAGCCCCCTGTGCATACATATCCGCCGCAAGCGTGCGTGAAAAACGGAAATGCCGCCTGCGGGGCAGCAGCTCGGTGTGACGCTTGAACATATAGCGAATGCACAGCCCGACCGATATGCCCTGCGAGATGAGAGTGGCATACGCTGCCCCCTCGACACCCATTTTGAACACACATATGAAAAGCAGATCAAGCCCGATATTTGCGATCGCCGAAACGATCAGGAACACCAGCGGCATTACCGTATCGCCCACCGCCCGCATAAGCGAGGCTGCGATATTGTAGCACATCGAGATCGCCATGCCGCCTAAGATCACGCTGATATAGCTCTTCGCGTCCGAGAAGATATCCTGCCTTACATTGATAGCATTGAGCAGCGGGTCAAGGAACAGCAGGCTCGCAAGAGTAAGCACCGCAGCCGTTGCAAAGCCGAGCGTGAGCGTTGCGGCTACCGTTTGCTTGACCTTCTCCTTGTCACGCGCACCGAAGTAACGCGCCGTCACCAGCCCGAAGCCCGTAGTCAGGCCGTTGAGGAAGCCTATGAGCGTGCTGTTGAGCGATGAGGTCGCGCCCACCGCCGCGAACGGCTCCTCGCCCAGAAACTGCCCGACGATGCGGGTATCCGCAAGATTATAAAGCTGCTGAAAAACATTACCGAGCAGCAGCGGTATCGCAAACCAAATGATAAGCTTCATCGGTCTGCCCTGTGTCAAGTCCTTCATCTATTTCACTTTCCCGATTCAATATTTTTGTAAGATATCACAAAAAATCGGCTTGCTTTTTGTACACATCTTCTTCCAAGGTGATAGTATAGCACTTTGAAACATTCTTTGCAATGAAATAAAAACATAGTCTGATTTAATTTTTTGTTAATAAAACGTTTTCGTAAGCACCCGCCGCCGACCCGATATCCGACGCAGCATCTGCGCCCGCGGCATGGCATACGCTATATGATGTATGCGGCAGAAGCAATGTGTGAAAATATTGAAAAAAATGAGTAATAATATATGAAAAAGACTTGCAAAATTTAACCGTATGTAGTATAATGGATATATAAAAATTTTAGGAGGTACACTACAATGGCTAATGTAAAAGTTGCAATTAACGGTTTCGGTCGTATCGGCCGTCTGGCTTTCAGACAGATGTTCGGTGCAGAGGGCTACGATGTTGTTGCTATCAACGATCTGACCAAGCCCTCGATGCTCGCTAACCTGCTCAAGTATGATACCGCTCAGGGCGGCTACTGCGGCAAGATCGGTGAGGGTCTGCACACCGTAACAGCTGACGACGAGGCAGGCACTATCACCGTTGACGGCAAGACTCTGAAGATCTATGCAATGGCTAACGCTGCTGAGCTGCCCTGGGGCGAGCTGGGCGTTGACGTTGTTCTCGAGTGCACAGGCTTCTACTGCTCGAAGGCTAAGAGCCAGGCTCACA